>CAXBOL010000819.1:0-2740 GCA_963977295.1 uncultured Opitutaceae bacterium | reverse complement strand
CCAGACAGGGCTTTGGCGAAGAAAATAAAGTGGACCCCAAACCCCAAAGCCTGACCCTTTTTTCGACTCCTTTTTTCGACTCTGACCCCATAGGACCGCTGCCAAATGATCCAAAATCTCGCGTGCTAACTAAGCGCCATTCCAGCCTGACCCCATAGGACCGCTGTGTTTTACTTCCAACACCTTGCAGAGCTTCTTGTGCCCCCAAGTGCGGTGCACGCGGCGTTCCGCCAGTATCAAGCGCCTCCACCTTCGCGTCCGTCGCATTCGCAAACTGACGCGGACGGTGACTGCGTTGGCGCAATTCGTTGAGTCCTTCGGCCTCGTATCGCGCCAGATACTTGTAGCCGGTCTTCCGGCTGATCCCGAACTGTTCACACAAGTCGGTAAGCGTAAATCGCCCGCTTCGCGCGAGCATCACAAATCGGTTTATCTGTTCCATTGGGCTTTCCATTGGGCTTTCTTTTGACTATGGCAACGTGCCCCAATCTGTAACCCATCTCTCCGGTTTATCTGTTACCTATCTCTCCGGTCCGACCCCCTACGTTCGCCCCTTACGCCAAAGCCTTTAGCGTTTTCGAGGAAGACCTCGATGGGGTGATTCACGACATGGCGCAGGAGGTCGATGGAGTACTGGGGACGAACCGTGCGTAGGCCCGGTGCGATCAAAAGGAGTGTATTGATGCGGCGGCCGTTTCTGTTGCCGATGCGAACCACGGTGGGCTGCTTTCGCAGATATGCTTCCTGCACGAAAGGGCCTCCCCTTTCGAGGTCGAAGCACTGATCGAGTTTGCTGCCATTTGAGGCGTTGTGGTTAGCGTCACCGGAGGGCCATCAATTGCTTCAATTCCCCAGGAATGCCAATCGTGCCATCCGCCTATTGGCGAAGCCCAGTTTGGGCTGTCATGCGGAAAGCCGTAAGATTCACGGTTATGTATTAATACCAGTGGACTCTTCGAGAGCTACTTGGTTTCCGGGCGTGCTCTTTCAGGTAAAACCGAGGAGCTGCCCCCGTTTCATTTCAGCCACCCCGACCATTAAGCCGGACTCGCTGATGATCCATTCTCTGATGGCTCCCCGAGGCATCTTCCAAAGAAAACGAAAAAACAAGTTATGAAAAAAACACTCCTAATTATCGCAGGGCTCCTTTTGCCTGCCTGCTTTCTCTCCGCTGCTCTAACCGAGCACTGGGGCTTTGACGGAAATACTGTAAGCGAACCACGCTCGCTTAACCTACCTGCCTACTTTGGTGCAACCTACACCGCTGATGAAAATGGAGTGCCAAATGGTGCCATCTCCTTCAATGGCACCAACTATCTTCGCAGCAGCACATTTAACGACACGGCAATCTACGGGGCCGGATATCCCTTGGTGAATACCGTTCGGATAGTCTTTAAGATCGATGATTTGTCGGACATTTCCATCGTCCATTCGACGTATGACAGCTCAAGCTATGACGGATATAATTTATTTTCCATTACCGTCGAGGCCGGCAATGGACGCTTGCAGATAGGGTCGCGGACGTCTAACCCGTACCATGTTGGATGGGGCCTGACCGGGCCTGAATTAACCGCCGGGCAATTCTATCACGTCGTAATCCGATGGGACCAAGCCGCCCAAACCGCTGCACTATTTGTGGATGGTGTAAAGTATGACACAGTTTCGGGAACCATCGTGCCGACACGTCCCTATACCGACGGAGGGGCTCTTTACGTTGGAACCCAGCGATTTCAGGGATCCACGCAGTATCAAATGATCGGAGCGGTGAGCGACTTGGCCTACTACGACCACGCATGGACCGATGCCGAGGTTGAGGCGGACTACGGAAATTGGAGTGGTGGCGGCGGCGACGATGACTGCTGTAGCGCATTAGCCGACCAAATCGCAACGCTCCAACAAACCGTGAATCAAAACACACTCGCGATCAGTGCAGCCACTGATGCAATTTCCGCGCTTTCCGGTGAAGTGGCTGCGTTGTCGACCGCGCTCAGCGGAGTGGAAGGCGATGTCAGTGTAATCACTAACGCAGTCTCTCAGGTGGAACAATCGCTGCTCGATTTAGAGGGAGTGGTTGGTGCCCATACGGTCACTCTTGGCGATCTGGCTGGGACCGCAAATGGGCTACAGTCAGCTGTCGATTCACTCAATGATTCGCTCTCCGCGCTGAATGAAAAGGTTGACGAACTTCACCCGCCCAAGGGGAAGTCGAAAAAGAGTCAAAAATCCAGTAAAAGCAAAAAATCAGATAAGGACTAACTAGCTCCCTTTCGGCTCTTCAAGTCGTGCCCCGGCGCCATCGCGTCGGGGCTTTTTGCGGCCCATGACCTCGATCTCTTTGGAAGGGGGAAAAGGGGGTAATTCTGAATGGCGCTTAGTTAGCACGAGAGGTTTTGGATTATTTGACGAAAACAATTTCGCAAAACGTTGATTATCAACTCGATCGGAAACAAGGTTTTAGTTAATGCAAACCCATGAAGATCAACACGGTGTATCTCCCTGGTTTTTCCCATCGTCTATGCGGCAATCCGACAGGGTGGCAATCCGACTGGGTCAGGCTGCTAGTCGTTAATTCGGGCAAGCCGAAGGAGGCAAGCCGAAGGAGTCAAGCCGAAGGAGTCAAAGCCGAAGGAGTCAATACTTAATCCTTGCGGTCTAAGGCGACAGCTAACAAGAGACAAACGGACCTATTTGAGACTAATGCGGACGACTTGGGTTATAGTCTTTCGGAGGGCGGGGGGCA
>CAXBOL010000818.1:0-2744 GCA_963977295.1 uncultured Opitutaceae bacterium | reverse complement strand
TCGTCCCGCTGAGCAAGGACTTTGGAGGACACGCTGGGCGGCGCCGCAGGCAGATGGCTCCAGAACAACTCCCTCGCCACGCCCCTGCGGACGGCCCGGCGGTCCGTCCCTACCTTTCTGTAGTCCAAATCATTCAAGATGTTGGTATAGAAGTGACTGAGTGGCGAACTTGGTGTCTTCGCGGCTTTGCGTTGAAGTCTAAATCATAACGGTGAGAGGTCCAACGTTCGGACCCTTGTGGTTGATCCGACATCTCTGCCCGAAAATCGGCGGCAGCGATCAACGTCGATTTGCTAAACTCCGGCATGACTCTACTTCTATCGCCCGCCGTGATTTCCTCACCTCCTCAGCTTCCTTCCCGCGACGCCATGATGAAGGCGTTTTACGCCCGAGATACTGCGGCTGAGGGCATCTTTCTGGTCGGCGTGCACACCACCGGAATATTTTGTCGCCCCACCTGCGGAGCCCGCAAACCGAAGCCGGAAAACATCTCCTTCTACGCGACCCCTGCAAGCGCGCTGCACGACGGTTTTCGGCCTTGTAAGCTCTGCAAGCCACTCGACTCCGAACTCCCCCCGCCCCCGCTCGTAATCAAGCTGCGTGAAGCGGTCGAAGCGGACCCAACCGGGCGGATCACAGACCAGGAACTGCTCGATCGCGGCATCGATCCCTCCACCGCCCGGCGCCAGTTTCGACGCTACTATGGCATGACGTTTCACGCCTACGCCCGCGCCCGCCGGATGGGGCTCGCCCTGAAGGAAGTCGCGGCCGGAGGGTCGGTCACCGACGCCCAATTTGCCCAAGGCTTCGAGTCCGCCAGCGGGTTCCGTGATGCCGTGCAACGCATCTTCGGGGCCCCACCAAAAAATGCCGCCCGCGAAGGCCGAATCCTCATCGCCGAACGCCTGACGACTCCGTTAGGTCGCATGCTCGCCGTCGCCGACGATGCCGGACTGCACATCCTCGATTTCGTCGATCGCCGGGGCCTCGAACGCAAACTGCTCACGCTGCGCCAACGCCTGAACGTCACGGTGGTGCCTGGATCGCATCCGGTGCTCAAGGCGGTCGCCTCACAAATGGCTGAATACTTCGCCGGCGCGCGGTTTCACTTCGATCTCCCGCTCGCGCCGCTCGGCTCGGAATGGGAGCGGCAAGCGTGGCAACACCTGCAAACAATTCCGGTCGGCACCACGCAAAGCTACGGAGAGATGGCCGCAGCGCTGGGTCGTAAAGGCGCGTCCCGGGCGGTCGGTCGGGCCAACGGTATGAACTTCATCTCCATCATTATTCCCTGCCATCGAGTAATCGCCAGCGACGGTAATCTCCGGGGCTACGGCGGCGGCCTGTGGCGGAAGCAGTGGCTCCTGCGTCACGAACAAAATAGAAAGCGCGAGCGAGCACCGTGAGAACACAGGATTGGGTCCGATTCATCCTGCTTGGTCTAATCTGGAGCAGCTCATTTGTCTTCATCCGCATCTGTGCCCCCGTATTGGGCCCGGTGCTCACGGCAGCGGCGCGCCTCGGGATCGCCGGCATCGTGCTGGTGCTTTACCTCCGGGTGATTGGATTCGATAGCCAGTGGCGGGCGGCTTGGGCGACCTACCTCCGGATTGGTCTGATCGGGTCAGGCATTCCCTTCCTGTGTTATGCGACGGGAGCCCTCACCCTCCCCGCCTCACTGCTCGGTATCATCAACGCCTGCACGCCACTGTTCGGTTCCATCTTCGCCGCCATCTGGCTCGGCGAAGGATTTGGGTGGAAACGCGCGACCGGGGTCTTTCTCGGGCTGGCGGGCGTGACACTGGCCAACGGGTTGAGCTCCATCGAGCTCTCGCCCCGCACGCTTTTCGCCATCGCCATCACGCTGGTCGCGCCCCTGAGCTATGCGTTGGCAGGAATCTATATCAAACTACGAGCCAGCCACTTGCCTCCCCAAGGGATCGCGGCCTGGAGTCAATTGTCCGTCGTGCCCATCGTGTTGTTGGCGCTGCCCGCGTTTCCGATCGTGACCACCCCTGACGCGAAGGTAATCGTGTCTTTGCTGCTGTTGTCAGTGGTCGGGAGTGCGTTCGCCTATCTCCTTTTTTACCGACTCTTGGCCGATATCGGTCCCACCAAATGCACCACCGTCGCCTTCATCATTCCGGTCTTTGCCATGGGTTGGGCCGTGGTGCTTTTGGGTGAAACCATCACCATCGGAATGGCCCTGGGCTGCGCTATTCTGATTGTGGGCACCCTGCTCGTGATGGCCCCGCCGAAGTCTCGCTCCAGGACCTGATGCCACCGATCCCCTGCCCGACGGTGTTTTCCAGTCTTGTCTCCAGCGGCCATCGCTTCGTTTGCTGAAACGTGCTCCTCGCATTCTACAAACCCTACGGGGTGCTATCCCAGTTCACGCCGGAACCAGGGTCGCGGTGGCGAACCTTGGCCGAGTTCGGGCTGCCCCCGAAGGTGTATGCGCTCGGACGTCTCGATGCCGATTCAGAGGGACTGCTTCTCCTCAGCGATGAGCCGGGCCTCAATCATCAACTGCTCGACCCCCAGCGCGGACATCGACGGGAATATTGGGTGCTGGTGGAACGTATTCCCGAGGATTCTGCGCTCGCGCGGCTGCGCGCCGGAGTGGAGTTACGCGGAGAACGCACCCGCCCCTGTGGAGTGAGTCGGCTCGATCCGGCACCAATCCTGCCGCCTCGAGATCCGCCCGTTAGGTTTCGCAAACATGTCGCCGATTGCTGGATAGC
>CAXBOL010000817.1:0-2744 GCA_963977295.1 uncultured Opitutaceae bacterium | reverse complement strand
CCAAATCGTCTCCTCCAAAAAACCCCACTCCGTCGTCCCCCGGAAGTCTAACCACAGATGAACACAGATAGAAACGGATTCAATCCCCACTCCATCAATTGACTCCCTAGATCCAAAACAACGGACTGTTGGGTTCCATCGCGTAGCGGTAGCGGAGCCATCTATGTTATTTGTTCTTCAACTGCCCCAAGGGGCACCCGTTCTCATCACCCCTTCGGGGCACACCCTCACGGGTGCACCATCTCCGCGCTCCCGCGCTCCGTGTGGTGAAAAAACAAACCAATCCCTCCAGCCTCTCCACCGTATCCTGATTTTGTAAACCACTGATGAACACAGATCCACACAGATTCAATCCCCACCCCACCGAGCTGACGGGTTCCATCGCGTAACGGTAGTGGAGCCATCTGTGTTAATCTGTGGTTAAAAAAAACTCCCTGCCTCTCCGCCTCCCCCTTCCCCATGTCCCGTATCCTGATCCTCCTCCTCTCGCTTGGCGTATTCGCCAGCTCACTACTCAACGCCGCAGAGCATCCCAACATCGTTTGGATCGTCTCCGAAGACAACGGTGCGACCCACCTGCGCCTCTACAATCCGCAAGGTGCCCCCACCCCCAACATCGAAGCGCTCGCCCAAACCGGCATCGTCTTCGATCATGCGTTTTCGAATGCGCCCGTATGCTCGGTGGCGCGCTCCACCCTCATCAGCAGTAGCTACGCGCCCCGCCTCGGGGTGCAGTTCCATCGGCGTTCCGCCCTCGTGCCGATGCCCCCGAAACATCGCATGTTCCCCTCCTATTTGCGGGATGCCGGCTACTTCACCACCAACAACAGCAAGGAAGACTACAACGCTATCCGCCCGGACGACGTGTGGAGCCAATCTTCCAACAAAGCCTCCTACCGCAACCGCGCTGCCGGACAACCCTTCTTCCATGTGCAAAACTTTGGTTCCACCCACGAGGGACAACTCTTCTTTACGGCCAAACAGATGGCGAACGAGCCGACCAAAACCGACCCAGCCTCGGTCCGCGTCCCTGACTACCTGCCCGACACTCCACTCTTCCGCTACACCATCGCTCGCTACCTCGACCTCCAGATGAAGATGGACGCCGAAGTCGGCGAATTCATCGCTCAACTCAAAGCCGATGGTGTCTACGACGATACCATCATTTTCTACTACGGTGATCACGGCGGCATCCTGCCCCGCAGCAAGGGTTACGCCTACGAGTCCGGCCTCCACGTCCCGTTCGTCGTCCACGTCCCGGCCCGTTGGCAACACCTCGTGCACCGCGCCCCCGGTTCCCATGAGCCGGGTTTCGTCAGCTTCGTCGATTTCGGTGCCACCGTGTTGAACCTCGCCGGAGTCCCGGTGCCCCGCGTCTTTGACGGCAAACCCTTCCTCGGCCCCGGCGTGACCGCCGCCGAAGTCGGCGCCCGCAACGAAGTGATCGGTTACGCCGACCGCTTTGATGAGAAATCGGACTTCGTGCGCACCCTGCGTCGCGACAACTTCAAATACATGCGTAGCTTCGAGCCGTTCACCGTCGATATGCTGCACAACGAATACCGCTACAAGCAGCTCGCCTACCGCGAGTGGCGGCGCCTCTACCAAGCAGGCGAACTCGATGCCTCCTCCGGCCAGTTCTTCGAACCCCGCGCCCCCGAAGCGCTCTACGATCTCTCCACTGATCCCGACGAAATTAACAACCTCGCCGCCGATCCTTCCTACGCCGCGATCCTCACCGATATGCGCGATGCCCTCACCGCTCGACTCAAGGCCCTGCCCGACCTCAGCTTTTACCCCGAGAGCATTCTGACGGATCATCGCGATGAAATCGGTCGGCTCCTCGACACCGCCAATCTAGCCCTGCTCCCCTTTGATGCAGCCGAGCCCAAGCTTAAGGCCGCTCTGGCCTCATCCAATCCGTGGCGACGCTATTGGGCGATCATCGCATCCAGCTCGTTCGGTGCCCAAGCCAGTTCCCTGGCCGATACGATCAGTGCCATCGCCACCAACGATTCCACGCGAGAGGTGCGAATCCGCCGCCGAGTTCTTGGGCGTCACCCACACCGGCGATCCTGTGCCCCTCATCATGAGTGAATTAGCTGAGTCCATCGACTCGGTCGAAACCCTCGAGATCCTGAACATCATCACCAATTTGTCCGACCACTACGGTTACAATTTCAAGGTCAGCGAACGCTCCATCGGCAACCCCTACCGCGAAATCGACAACCGCCTCAACCGCCTCGTTCCATAGGTCGACCATCCCGGACTGAGTAACGCGGCGGCTATGCTACCGCGCCATGCGTTGTTTTCATTCCTCTCGAATGGAGAATGTAAAACTTTCAGCGAATTCGTGCCCATCCGGATCCATCGGTGATGAGGTCGATTGGGTCCAGCCGCACCCGTCGTTCACCGACCTCATTCCTCGTGCGACGTCCCATTCCTTCTGCTTTCAAATTGCGTCGGAGGTAAGGATACTCCTGATTCAGGCCAGCCGGTATCCCGCTTTTCACCCCACCCCCAAAAAGGAGAGTCCCCATGGTTAATTTCACTTTGAATGGAAAACCGGTCCGCTTCGACGGATCGCCCGAGATGCCGCTGCTCTGGTGTCTTCGCGACGAACTCGATCTTAAAGGCACCAAATTCGGCTGCGGCATCGGTCAATGCGGAGCCTGCACGCTGCATGTCGACGGCGAGGCTACCCGTTGTTGCGTGCTGCCCGTTTCCGCTATCGCCGGCAAATC
>CAXBOL010000816.1:0-2744 GCA_963977295.1 uncultured Opitutaceae bacterium | reverse complement strand
CGTCGAAAGCGCCATGTTTGCCACGGATCTCGTGCGCGACGGAGCCATCGGCCGCGTCATTCAGGTGCTCGGACTAGGCCCGCACCGCTTAAGCAAATCCAGCCGTCCCGACTGGTTTTTTGAGAAGGAAAAATACGGCGGTATTCTTTGCGACATCGGCAGTCACCAATTCGAACAGTTCCTTACTTTTTCCGGTGCCACCGATGCCACTGTGACGCACGCCGCAGTGGCCAACTACCACAATCCCGACAAACCCGAGCTGGAGGACTTCGGCGAGGCCAACCTTCTCGGCAACAACGGAGCCACCAATTACATTCGGGTGGACTGGTTCACCCCGGACGGACTCCGCACTTGGGGCGATGGACGTATGATCATTTTGGGCACCGACGGTTACATCGAACTTCGCAAATACGTCGACATCACGCGCGACAACGGTGGCGACCATGTCTTCCTCGTCGACCACAAGGGCGAGCACCACATCCCCGTCGCCGGCAAAGTCGGCTATCGATTCTTCGGCGAACTGATTCTTGACTGCCTCAATCGCACCGAGAAGGCGATGACTCAGGATCACATTTTCAAAGCTGCTGAGCTCTGCCTTCAGGCCCAGGCCAAGGCGCAGCGAATCTGTTGAGGCAGGACAACGGATCCAGGTGATTCGTAAAACAAGGCGCCTTAAAAAACGACTCCACCGCGGTCGCCGCGGTCACTGCCCCATAGGCGCTAACTTAAGCATTGTCCTTCTGGCGCCGACTAATGCGTCGTGCCAATGGGCACCCAGTTTGGCCAGTCACGTTCATTTCACATTGGGCGGGTAAACCGCTGTTGCCGGGGTCGGTGACCCCGGTCGTTCGGGGGCGCGACCCGCTCCTCAACCCCCGGGCTCACCGAGCCCGGCTACAACCCAAACCGCACGCCCACGTATTCCCCGGCAATACGCACCTTCGTCCCGCGTCCACCTCTAAGCTAGAGCTCATGGACCGCTGCCCCCCGGAGCAAACTGACGGCTTCCACCGGGGGCGTCCGACTTTGTTTCGCCCTGCACCAAGCGGGACTCCCCCGCACATCACAACCTCGCTTCAGTTTGTCGGCAAATGCACCCGAGCGAGTCCGAGGCGAGGTCACTGAATAAAGGAATGGATCCTAGTCAAATGATCCGGAGATTAATTCGATAATAACTAATTTTTCTTAATTTTGTTAGATCCAATCGAATCCAATGTTCGTCGAGACCCACGCACGCACCGAAGGAGCGCCCGTCCGAACCGGACAGGTGGGCCCTCCGTGCTTAACCTCCAAACTCACTTCGATTACCATGATATCCAAAATTCTGTTACGAAATATCTTCGGCCTGTTTGTCCTCGGTATCGGCTCCCACTTAGCCGCCGCCACCATGACGCTGAGCGCCAATCTCTCCGGCGCCAACGAAGTCCCTGCAGTCACGTCGAGCGCCAGTGGGCGGGCGATTCTTACAGTCGATACGGCCACCAGTGCTTACTCCCTGAGTGTCACCGTCAACGGTCTCACCAATGGTTTCACCGCCTCCCATCTCCACGAGGCCCCTGCCGGAATTAACGGCGGAGTCGTCAACGCGATCGGTGGATCCAGCGCGTTCACCGGCGCTGCCGGCGGATTCTACGCGGGCACCTTCACGGGCACTTATGGAGGTTCCTTGGGTGCCCTCCTCAGCGGCGGCACTTACCTGAACCTTCATACTGCCGCGAATCCCTCCGGAGAGTTGCGCGGCAACTTCACCTTGGTGACCGGCGAAAATGAAAAACTAGTCAACTCATCCGTTCGTGGTGTGGTCAGTCCCTCCGGAAGCGTAATCGCCGGGTTTGTCCTCGAGCAGCCCCGCACCGTCCTCATCCGCTCTTTGGGAGCTAGTCTGGCGCAATTCAATGTGCCCAACCCCATCGCCGATACCGCGGTGGAACTCTGGAATGCAGCCGGAACTCAAATCGCCGCGAACGACGACTGGGCCACCACTCAACCCAATGCCGTCGCCATCTCTGGGTTCACTCCGCTGGTCGCATCTGACTCGGCCATCGTGCGTTGGTTGCCGGCAGGCGCCTACACCGCCATGGTGCCCAGCGCTAAGGGCAGCGGCGACACCTTGGTCGAAGTCTACTCCCTACCGATGGAATCCATCGTTTCAGCTCTAACCAAAGCGGGTAACTTCAACACCCTCATTGCCGCCGTGGATGCGGCCGGTTTGGTTCCCGTCCTGGTCACGCCCGGTTCGTTCACGTTGTTCGCTCCAACTGATGCAGCCTTCGCCGCCCTGCCTGCGGGCACCTTGGACTCCCTCCTCGAGCCCGCGAACAAAGGCACTCTGGCAGGCATTCTCCTCTACCACTTGGTGGGAGGACAGGTGCTTTCCACCGATCTTTCTGAAGGTCTCCAAGCACCTACGCTACAGGGTAGTAGCGCGACGATCACCCTCGCCGGCGGAGCCAAAGTGGCCGGAGCCAACATCACTGAAGCTGACATTCGCGTGTCCAACGGCGTGATTCACGTGATCGATGCCGTGATCTTGCCGCCAGCCAACTAAGACGCGGCCCTCGAAACTCCAGAGTCTATCCGCCCTCGCTCGGCCTGCCTGAGCGAGGGCTCTTTTGTCCCCCAAACCAAGCCTCTGCCGGCCGACTTATGAGAAATAGACTCTAGCGCAAAGTGTTCTTAGATAGGGCGCGACCGCCCTCCGTCGTCCCGCTGAGCAGGGACTTTGGAGGACACGCTGGGCGCGC
>CAXBOL010000815.1:0-2748 GCA_963977295.1 uncultured Opitutaceae bacterium | reverse complement strand
TTCGCGTTGAGGCAGATGCGGACGGCCCAGCGGTCCGTCCCTACCTTTTGTAGCCAGCGGAACCAACCCGGCCCGGGGCACCATCGTAGATTTCGGCCTAACTGGTCGGCAAATAGTCCCTGATGTCAGGAATAACCCGCTTGCGGCGGCCGCTGGGTTCTCGAGCGAGATAAATATCTTCATCGTCCATCTCCTCGTCATCCTCCACTTCCTGGCCGTCTTCCAATATCAAAGTTTCTTCAGGCGCGTCCACTTGATCGGTCCAGGACTCCTCCGGCTCATCAAACCAGTGAGACAGCCGACGCGGCAAAGGATCGAGCACCAGCGCCGGATTATGCACCCGTCCTTTTTTCACAATTTCGATCAGACAAGGGATAAATTGCTTTTCGAAACGATGTCGCAAGTCGGACAACCACTTGTTTTCGATGCCTTCTCGACGATTGAGTAAAACAATGTCCGAAAAATGGACACAGGCGTCATACCACGTGAGCAACGGTTTGTGCACCGAAACCAACTGGCAATGATACACGCAGATCACCCGCGCCAGTTCGACCCCTCGGGCTTCAATCCAAGGTTTGAGTGCCTCAAGTTGGTCCACCGGGTCTTTCCGCCCATCCGTGACAAAGAACCCCACCGTCGCGTCCGCGGGCCACGCCGCATGGATCGTCGTAGGATCTGAGGCCGTCCAGCGGGTAACGTCACTCAGACGCTCATCCACCGAACTCGCGGCCTCACTATCGGCGAGAAACACCACGGTTTTTTCGTCCGATGAAATGCCCGCTTCGATCAAATCGGCCACGACCTCGCGCCGACCAGAACCGGCCGCGCCGAGGATGAGATAAACGATGGGGCTTTCGGTGCTCATGCTTTAAAGGTCTGAGTTTGCGCCACATGGCGCATCCAGTGATCGACCAACACCAACGCGGTCATTGACTCCACAATGGGCACCGCCCGCGGCACGACACACGGGTCATGGCGACCTTTCCCCATCAACTCGGTTTCTTGTCCGGTCGTATCTACGGTCATCTGCCGCTGAAGAATAGTCGCGGTGGGTTTGAACGCCACTCGAAATACGAGTTCCTCGCCGTTGCTAATGCCGCCCTGCACCCCGCCGGAGCGGTTGCTCGTCGTGCGCACCACTCCATCACGATTGGCAAACAAATCGTTGTGCTCGCTCCCCTTTAGCTCGGTGCCGGCGAACCCACTCCCCACCTCAAAGCCTTTAGTGGCAGGTAGCGATAGCATCGCCTTGGCCAAATCTGCCTCCAGCCGATCAAACACCGGCTCGCCCAAGCCCACGGGTAATCCCCGCACCCGACATTCGATCACGCCGCCCACAGAATCACCGACGGAGCGCACTTCTTTGATCCGAGCGATCATCGCCTCGGCTGTCGCGAGGTCGGGGCACCGCACGGGAGTCGCTTCCACCGCAGCTTCGGAAGGAAACTCCACCAATGCCGCCTCCGGCATGGCGATGTCATGAATCCGAGTGATGAAGGCCCGCACTTCCACGCCTCCGGCAGGTCCGGCCTTCGCGAGGAGTTTCTTTGCCAGAGCGCCCGCTGCGACGCGACCGATGGTCTCGCGAGCTGAACTTCGGCCGCCTCCACGGTGATCACGACGTCCGTATTTGGTCTGATAAGTAAAATCGGCATGCGACGGACGGTATTTGTCCTTCATCTCATCATACGCCCCCGGACGCTGATCCGCATTGCGCACCAGCAGGGAAATTGGCGTCCCGGTCGTCTCGCCCTCGAAGACGCCCGACAGGATCTCAATTTGATCCGCCTCCTTGCGAGGAGTGACAATATCGCTCTGTCCCGGACGGCGGCGATCAAGTTCACGCTGAATCTCGTCGGCCGTGATCGGCAAACCGGGCGGACATCCGTCGATGACCACGCCCACCGCAGCCCCGTGGCTTTCGCCCCATGTTGAGATTGTAAAAAGTTTGCCGAAGACACTTGGCATATCTCACGCGACGCTTGGCTGACCTGTTATTCCCGGCAAGTGTCAAAATACCGCAACATTCTACGAATTCGCGCGTCTTCATTGTAACCACGAGATCTGCACATCGCGGTTTACATAGCCGTTACGTTCAACTCTCATTTGGCCGCGAGCCTCTCGCCCCTCTTTATCCGATCTATCGCATGCGATACCCATTTTTCCGCCACTACCTGCTCATCCTGACCCTTTCCGCTTCGACTTTGACGTTGTTCGGACAATCCGGTCCGCCATCGGCTGCGCCTAAGCTAAGCCCGTCGCTCAAGCCGTTATCCGACGAAATTCTCACTGAGGGCATCAACATTCCCGAAGGTCCCCTCGACGCCGCGCTGGGTTTGATCGAAATTCTGACCGGGCGCACCGTGTTGCGCCCGCAAACGCTGCAACAGGTGCCGTTTTCCCTCGTGATCAAACAACCGGTCACGCCCGCTGAGGCCCTGCTCGCGATCGAGACGACCCTGACGATGAACAACATCGCGATCGCGCCCCTCGGCGAGCGCTTTGTCAAAGTTGTGCCGTTGGGTTCGGCCCGGATCGAAACCCCCGACCTTATCGAAGGCTCCACCCTCGGTCTCCCACCCAGCGGTCGCATCGCGACGAAACTCTTCACTTTTCAATTCGTTCGCGTCGAAACCTTCGCGGGAAAGATTGCCAACCTCCTCAATCCCCAACTCGGCGGCGCCATGCCGTTCGAACAGGCCAACGCGCTGCTCGTCACCGACTCCATCAGCACGCTACAGCGCATCG
>CAXBOL010000814.1:0-2766 GCA_963977295.1 uncultured Opitutaceae bacterium | reverse complement strand
CGTGGCGGGTAATCCGCCGGCGGTGCCGGTGTTGCGTTTTCTGGGTGGGCGGATTGGGAACGAGTTTATGCGAATCGAGGGTTCGCCTCAATTTGAGGCAGGCGATGAGGATATCCTCTTTGTTCGCGGCAATGGCAGGTCACTGTGTCCGCTTTACGCCATGGGGCATGGCCGATATCCGATCGCGGTGGAAGCCGGCACGGGCCGACGTGAAGTTCATCTTGCCTCGGGACGGCCCCTTACCGATGTCGCGGCGATCAGTGAACCGCTGCACGATGCGTCGGGCGGTGCAGCGCACGCTCATGGCGGAGCGTCGCCGAAACCAATGGCGGCCGCCGAACCCGCCGGCATGACGGCGAGTGCCTTCATTGCCCAGATCCGCGCCACCGTGCGTCCGGGCTCACGTGTCACCAGTGCTCGAGTCGAATAACGGTATGCGTGCCTTGTTTCGCCTAGTCCTCTTGGGCTCGCTGCTGGTTTCCGGGTTGCGGGCGTTTGATCTGCGCACGGACGATAGCGGTGTTTACGTGGTTAAATGGTATGAGCCCACCGTTTCGGTGCAGATCAAACTCGCGACGACGGCGAATCTATCGGATGGGAGTTCTCAGGCCAGTGCCGTCGAGCAGGCGGCGGAACTCTGGAACGACTACATGGGCACGCTGCGATTGGTCAGCACCCGCGCTGGGCCCAACAGCCTCATCGCTCGCAATGACATCAACGAGATCGTGATGGCTGACGACGTGGACGGTGACGAATTTCCGGTCGGGGCGCTCGCTGTGACACGTTCGCGGGGCACGATGGGCAACGCCGTGGCGGAGGCGGACATCGTGTTTAACGGGAGTGTCACGTGGGATTCCTACGAGGGAGCCCCCAAGGCTACGGCGGATATTCGCCGCGTGGCGGTGCATGAATTGGGACACCTGTTGGGGTTGCTCCATCCCGACGATGCGGGGCAGAACGTGAATGCGATCATGAATAGCAGTGTCGGAGGGATTCGTTCTCCCACCACGGATGATCGTAACGGGATTCAGGCTCTCTATGGGGCGCCGGGTCAGGCACCGCCGAACAATGATTTCGTCGACGCCATTGATCTGAGTTTTACGGGCACCCGCGATTGGTGGGGTGGTGGGTTCAATGTGGGCGGTGACCGCGAGCCCAACGAACCGGCTCATGCGGGCGTGGCGAGTGGGCATTCGGTGTGGTGGAAGTGGACGGCCCCCGGGTCTGCCCAGCTGAGTATCGACACGTTTGGCAGCAATTTCGACACCGTGTTGGCCGTCTACACCGGCACCGCGTTGAACACCCTGACGAAGGTTGCGGAAAACGATGATGCCGAGACGCCGGAGCAGAACCCCACGCCGCAACGGCGCCGCACGAGCATTGTCAATTTTGAGGCGGTCGCCGGCACCACGTATTTTATCGCGGTTGATGGATGGGGCGATCCGGAACGGTTTCCGCCGGGATCGACCGGCACGGTGCAACTGGCGATGAACTTTGATCCGGAGAATTCGTCGCCCGCGATTCATACACAGCCGTCCGAGGGGGGCAAGCCGGCGGGTTGGCGCGTTCTCTTTACGGTGGGTGTCGTGCCGAGTGAAAACCTGGCCTACCGCTGGCAACGTCTCCCGGCTGGTGGCGGCGCCGACGATTGGAAAGATGTGGTGGATGGTGGGGACTACGCCGGGGCGCAAACCTATCAGCTGGGAGTCGACACGCGTTACACGATGAACGGCGATCAGTTTCGCTGCGTGATAACGAATGCCTTCGGTGCAGCCACCACGCGGATCGTTCCACTTGCCGTCACTCGCGGTCCATTGCCCACTATCCCGGTGCAGCCTCGCGACATCACGGCGGAGGTCGGAGACCGTCTGACGTTGACCGTCGAGGGCGCGATGTCGGTGCACCCCAACAATGTCGTGCCGCTGACCTACCAATGGTATCACGACTCGATTCCGATCCCGGGCGCGACCTCGGCCACCCTCACGGTCGCATCAGCTCGGCTTGGCGATGCGGGCAATTACCGTGCGGAGGTGACCAACGCCAGTGGTGCGGTCAGTTCCCGATCCGCCACCGTGCAGGTGGCCAATGTGCCGCTCGTGACTTTAGTCGGGGCGCGCCATCGGGTGCTCACCGCCGGAGAACCGCTCACTCTTGCGGCCGACGCATCAGGCACGGGACCCTTGAGTTTTCAATGGTATCACGACGGCCAACCGGTGGACGGTGCGACGCAGGCGACTCTCGACGTGCCGACTACGACCGACGCCACGGCCGGGGCGTATTGGGTGCGGGTCACGGACGCGGCCGGCACGCGCAGTGGCGATCCGATTTTTGTCACGGTTGCGGCGCCAAAGACCCGCTTGGCGGCGTGGGGGTGGACGTCGTTTAATCATCACGTCATTCCGGCGGGACTCGACCGGACAGTAGGGGTGGCGGTGGACCATTTTTCAGCGGTGGCGATTCAGGCCGACGGCAGCTTTGTGGAGTGGGCCGGACCGGACCGATATACGTTACCGCGGGATTTGAATTCAGTGGTGGCGATGGCCAAGTATGCGGGTTTCAACGCCGCTTTGCTCGCTGATGGGACGGTGGTTGATTCGAAGTGGCCCGACCGGGTGCCGGTGAACCTTTCCCGGGTGGTCGCGATTGCGCGCGGAGTCGATTTTCTGCTCGCCTTGCGCACGGACGGCAAAGTGTTCGCTTGGGGGGAAGCCAACTCCGGGGTAGTGAACACGTTGCCCGCGAACTTGACCGATGTCGTAGCCATCG
>CAXBOL010000813.1:0-2776 GCA_963977295.1 uncultured Opitutaceae bacterium | reverse complement strand
AGCCGAAGAGGATGGCGTCGGCTTTTTCACAAGCGGAGATCGTTTCCCGGGGAAGCGGGGTCTCGTTGTTGGTGGCATCGAGTGCGGCGCCGCCGACGAGGTGGGTGGAGCGCGAGATTTCGAAATCGAATTTGGAAGCGACTGCGTCGAGAACTTCGAGGGCAACGTCCATGACTTCTGGTCCGATGCCGTCGCCAGGAAGGACGGTGATGGTGTGAGGCATGCGGGGTGTGTAGTCGGTGATGGGGGCGGTGAAAAGTTTTTTGGTGGTGGGTGGGTTTGTCCGCAGTTTGAGAGGATTTTCGCAGATTGGGAGGATGGTGGAGGGGGGATTGTCTGATTCTTGGAAAATCTGCGTCAATCTTCTGAATCTGCGGATGATGGAGGAGATGGTTCGGAGCCCTTTCTAAAACCCAGAGGGGCTACGATGGCAGGTGAAAGCCAAAATCTCGGATTGTTGAACCGGACGGGAATCCGACTGCGAAGAAGGCTCCGCTTTCAACCATGCGCGAGGCAAGATCGGGAGCGAGTTCGTCGGCAATCACCTCTGGTGCCTAGGCAGTGTGGACAAATAGCTAATCGACCCAATCGTTGATAGCTGCAAGGAAAACGAAGCCCATGAAGGTGTTGCCGCGCTTTTCGTATCGAGTATCAGTTCTTCTGAATTTCTTGAGACGACAGAAGTAATTCTCAACCTTTCTTCGGTCCTTGCCGATTTCCTTGTCATAGAAAATTGGGCGCACTCGATTCTTTTTAGGTGGGATCATTACGACGCTTCCTGCATCTTGAATAAAAGATCGAAAGTCGTCACTATCATAGCCTTTATCGGCGAGAACAATAGCTTGGGCAAAATCGCCGAGGCATCCTTTGGCCGTGAGGATCTCATGACGATTGCCGGGCATCAGGGTGAACGAAATAGGTTTTCCGTCGCGATTTACGACACAATTCAATTTCGAATTACGGCCCCCCTTCGTCTTGCCAAGTCCTTGTGCAGCGAGATCTCCAGGATATCGGCAGGCATCCTGATGGGCCTTGATGTAGGTGGCGTCGATCATCGCAAAAGGAATGCCTGGAGCATGTTTGGATGAGGCCTTCTTGAACCATTCCTCCCAAACTCCTTTCGTGGCCCAACGATAATGGGCACGGTAGACGCTATTCCAATTTCCAAACTCTTTGGGCATCGCCTGCCAAGGTGATCCGGTAGCGAGGATATACCAAATCCCACCTAAAGTTTTATAAAGATTGACGAATTTCCGACTTTTCTTTAAGACGTTAGATTTGGAGCGGCGGCGGTTAAGTTAAAATTTTTTGGCACATAAAAACTGCCTCTGGCATCTGGAATAAAGGTCGGCCTTCATGACTGGAAAATGGCGCAATTCCCCGTAAAATCAACAAATTTTCATTTGTCCACGCTGCCTAGTTTGATCGGCCTGTCCACTTACGTGCCATTAGGGTCTGTCCCTTTGTAATACGGTTAAGTAGGATCGCTAGCCGTAGATAAATGGTTTCCGAAATAACCAATACAAACCGTCTTATTCTCGTAGTCGGGAAGTATATGCATTCTTCGACTATCCGGAAAATTTTTGACGTGTATTTCAAAGCAGACAAACCCGAGAAGTGGATGTTTGAAATTTCGTCTACGTGCGTGTTTAACGCAGCCCATAGTAAGCCCGCTTTCACCCGAAATAGTAAGCCCCGACAAAGAGCGTAGATCATTCAGATTTGCTGCGGTTTGGATAGCAGAATTCAATTTATTCAAAGATTCAATTATTTTACCTGAGCAGTTCGCATCGCGGGACCAAACCCTAAAATCTGATAACGCGCTGACACAAAAAAGAAGATTTGGATAATCTGGGTTTCCTGACACTTCGATGTTTTTCAGATAATCTTTCTGTTGCTGACGACTTTCTGCTAAGACATTTAGATAGCTTTCTAAGCTCGCGGTGGAGGAGATATTGCTGACCACGATCTGCTCATTTTGGTCGACTACTCCCTCCTGCCACATTCGAACTATCGGAATCAAACTTTCATTCCATCGTTCGTGGGATGGAAAACTCAAGCTGCAAGCCTGCATTGCCCATGCCACCCCCAGTGCCTTCACCTCTGTCTGAGTGTCCTCAACAAGAAAAAATATCATGTCGTCTGTGGAAACATCGCCACCAACGTTTAACTTCTCAACCAACGGACACCGAACGCTACTTATGACGCTTTTTACTAACCTCGAACAATCCACGTCAGTAATACTATGAATCCATTTTCCGAGTTCAAACCCCTCCGCAAAAATTAACGAATTCCAGCTACCTTCTAAAGAATCGGCACGGTTAAAATTCAAACCGTTTTTATGGGCACTGTGGAGTGTTGAAAATACATCGAACAACCGCTCCTCACATTTATCAACATTTTCAAATGGCAATGAAGCATCGTTCAGAATTAGTGTACCTTTCATGTCCAAAGTGTCAGCTTATCAAGACGTCTAGAGACTTGTCCAATTCATCAAAAAAACCAGGTGGCCAATGAGAGAACTTGCCGTCAGAGCTGATTATTACTTTTTCTACATCAATCGCGTGTTCGGAGTTCTGTGTATCGCGTGAAAGGTAATAAATAGAAATTTTTTCGGAGGCTATACGACCAGATTTTACAGTTGTTCGAATACCGTTGATAAAATGATCACTGTGCGTTTCGACAGCAATCTGCACTCCGGCTTCGCACGCCAACGAGATCAATCTCGCTATAACGGTCTGACCACTCGGATGAAGATGTGATTCCGGATTCTCAA
>CAXBOL010000812.1:0-2777 GCA_963977295.1 uncultured Opitutaceae bacterium | reverse complement strand
AAAAAGGGGACGAACGCGAAAGTGAAAGTAAGCGCCGAGGGGTGAGTCCATCGGCCTCTCACTCGCCTTGTTCCGCTGCTCGATGTCGAATGAGGCAATGAAGGCGGATACAACGCAGGCCGTTACTATCGATCCCTGGCCGGCTCAGGCAGGACGTGATTTCCAATCCGACCGCATGCAAGAGTGCGTGATGGTGACCGAATTGAGCAAAAAATTCAAAGCGATTGGCTGCCGTGCTAATAAAGGTCTAGCGGGCTTGCCCGGGCGCCCGCACGAAATGCCTCGTCACGGTTGCCGCCGCCGCCTGTTGGGATGGCGCGTGATTGTCCGACTCGACCGCGGGCTGATTCCAGGCCCATCCGGTTAGTCGACTGAATTCCGCGGCGTCGATGCGCGCAAATGCCTCGTAGCCGGCGTCGAGTTCGGAGATCATTGCGACGATTAATCCGTCTGGGGCCAGCAACCGGGCGGTATCGGCGTATATCGCCGGCCAGCGGTGTTGCGGGCATGCAGTTGGTGAGACCGTGTAGGATGACAACTTGGACTTCTTCTCGATCAAAGAGATGAACCACATCACATGCGTCGTCCACATGGTAGGTCGCCGGGCCGGGCGAAACGTTGAGCTGGGCTAAGACGGCGGGCATGTCGTGTAAATCGACGACGTGCACCTGTGGTTCGCCATGGCCGTATTCCGCCAAAAACGTCTGCAACGCGACCACGTTGCCGGGTGCGCTGCACCCTTACACGAGGACGAGCGGATTGGTTGGCAATTTCGCGACGCTGGCCGCGATTTCCGGATGCTCACGATCAACGCGCAAGTCGAGCAATAGCGACGGGGTGCCGGACCCGTTCTCCTGTTCTACTCGAATAAGATCCTGCACGATGTCGACGATTGCCGTCACCCGAAACGGCGGATCCGTCATGGAGTCATTCTTGAGGTCAGTCAATTGCAGGTTGGGCATTGGTCGGCGAGCATTTGCACCGCTGCGGGTGGAGCAAGCGCGGACCTTTAGAGTGTTGGATTAATCGGTTGGCTGAGCACGTCTCTTAAACCACCGGTGGAAGCGTTGAGTTGGTGGTATTTATCGGCTTTAAAATACCGCAGATCCACCGCCCCTTCCACTCGCTCCTGCCATGCCCGCAGTTCGGTGATTGCCCGGTCTCGCCGATCGCGCAAAATGAGTAGGTTCCCTGCGAGTTTTCCCGGGAACGCGTCGGTGCGAAGCGCGTGCAGGTAGGGTGGGAGCTGCGCCGCCGAACCGGAGACTCGGTTGCGGAGACGCTTCCGTCGCCCTTCGACAAATGCAGCGAGGCTGCGCACGCTTACCCCGTGTTTTTCTTTCCAAGCCAGCCAGCCAGCCAGCCAGCCACTGGTAATAAGCATCCTGGCGCCACGAAGTTTTCCGGGGTAGCCGGGCCTGCTCCGCAGGTAGAAACGGATCGCACAGCACCGCGTCCCAGCCGCGAACCTGACGGCGTTGGAACTCTTGGGCAATCCTCCACACCAGCACGCACGACAGGCAATGCCCGAACAGTCGCACCTCGCGACCGGCGTAGTGATGCATGATGAGATCGGCCGCTTGATGCGCAACGTCGGGCACCAGGTCGTTTCCGGTTTCGATCTTCGGGCAGGTAAACCAATCGACGGCGAGTGTGCCGCGCAGACCTTGGACGAAATCGTCGTATTGGGACGTCATGTCGCGACCGCCGTCGAAGCCGGAAAAGAGCAGCAGGGAGTGCGCCTCTCCCTCGTCGTGCATGGTCAAAATCTCGACCCGGGTAGGGCGGGGGTGGCGCGGGGGGCACCATGCCCTCGCCGGCAGGTCGCTCCAACCACCGCGCCACATCCTCGAGGGCAGGCAGGCGAATGATGCCACCCCGGGGGAAGTCGGCGGCCGAAAGCGTCCTCGATTGCCGCCGCCCATTGTGTGGCCAGAAACGAGTCGCCGCCGGCCGTCAGCACGCCAATCATGCTGACGGCGAGTCGACCCGAGCGAGGCAGAATCACAGCGCAACGATGCTGCGGCAGCAGGCCGAGATTGCGCGGATGGATGGCGATACGCTCAGCGAATGTGTTGAGTTCGCGGTAGGAGAGAGAACGGTCCGGGGACGGGACAAGGATGGCGGGCAAGTCGGGCATGGCCTGCGCGCGGCGCTCGAACGCATGGTGCAAAAGCTCGTTGGGACTTATTTCGCATCGCGGTCCGACCAGACGGGAAATGTGACGGGCCGCGCTCTCGTTGTCTGCAAGCAGCGGCACGTCACGCAAGGGGGCCTCGGTATGCGCGATCAGAAAACGCAACACGGTCGCGAAGGCGTTGCCGATGGTTGCGATGAAGCGATGGTCGAAGGCCTAGGGGTCACCGGCGATGCGGATGGAAAGGCGCGGGTGAATGGTGGCGAGCACCAGCAGGCGGAGTCCATGTGCCGGGTGGCGAGACGCCGGTCGTGTCGCCCAGCCGATCACGCCAGTTGCGATCGCGGGCGTTGTCTTGCCCGGTCCCGGTGCGTCGGCGCGCAATGGCCAAGGCCACCTATTCCACCGACTCGGTCTGATCTGTCGGACGCTTGCCAGAGAGGAGACGTTGTAATTCGTTGAGGAGGGGGAAGATCGAACGGCCGTCGAGGAGCGCGTGGTGAAAAGTCCAGATGCAGCTGAGGCGACCGTCCGGGAAGAGGGAGACATTGACGCGCCACAACGGCGGCACATCGACCACGATGGGCGTGGGGGCATTGCGGTCGAGCAACTCGCGCCAATTGACCTCGGCGATCATACG
>CAXBOL010000811.1:0-2778 GCA_963977295.1 uncultured Opitutaceae bacterium | reverse complement strand
AGCCCGCGTTGCCCACCCGCAGCACCGGGCGGCGTGTTTCCACCGCGCGCAGCACACTGTGGGCGGCGTGCTGTTCGGCGGCACCGCCTTCGCCAAACCATCCGTTGTTCGTCAGGACCACGAGAATATCAGATCCTGATCGCACACTCGATCGGGCAAGGGCCGGAAATGTATCCTCATAGCAAATGAGTGGACCGGTCACCAAAAACTGTCCGCCCATATTGATAAGCATGGTTTGGGCACCCGGGCGGGTTTGAAAATCCCCCCCAATTGGCACGATCTTTTCCAACCAACCCAAAATCGGGCGCATCGGCACGTATTCACCAAACGGCACCAAATGCCGCTTGGCATAATAGGACTCGTTCACGCCTTTCACAGGGTCGACCAGGAACACACCGTTAAACCAGTTCTCTTCGGATTCGCCCTGCCGTGGAGGTTCGATGGCAATCGATCCCATGAGAATCGGCACCTTGGCGCGCTGGGCGGTGTCCTCGACAAACGCCTGCACGGTTTCATCTCCGCGAACGGCCCACGGCGTGACGGCCTCGGGCCACAGGATCAAATCGGGTCGACGCTTCGCGGCGGCCTGAGTCGCTTTTTGCAACGTCTCGACCGTCGTCACCGATTGTGAAGGATCCCATTTCACCTCTTGCGGGACATCCGGCTGCACGAATCCAAACCGACCGACGGGCTCGTTGTAATAATACCGGTTGACCGACTCCTGCACGTGAATGCTCAGGCATACCAATAAACCGAAAACGGCCAAAAAGAATTCCTGGCTCCGTTTTTTTATGCCGCGCAGATTCGTCTCAAAAAATAACCGGTGACCATACGCCGCGAAGCCGATGTTCATCAGCATCAGGACAAATGAAATCCCGCCCGCGCCGGTAAACGCCGCAACCTGCAAAATGGAGGAGCGTTCCCACTGACTCGCGGCCAGCGGCAGCCACGGAAATCCGGTCAGCACCCACGTGCGCGTCCATTCGAGCAATACCCACGCCGCCGCCAACGCGAGCACACCAAACAAACGCGTGATCGTATTCAGTCCGCGCAACCGCGGCACCACCCACCAAGCGAGCAAGAACCACAACCCCACCCACGCACCAATGACGGGGGCCAACAAAATATAACCCGGCCAGGTCGCGTGGTGCAGCCACCATAACAGCCCATACCAAGACACAATCTGGGCGCCGATGGTCACACTCGCGAAGACCTTGAAGCCCGGCCAGCGGTAGGCCCACAACACGGCGGGCGAGCAGCACATGTAGGCAAACTCTGCCGCCTTGAACGGCGGGAACGCAAACACCGTGAGCAACACCGTCGAAACGAAGACGCCCAACGGGGCCAGCCAATGCCCGTGCTGCTCCCAAAAGGGCAGCGTGGGATTGTCGTAATCGGGAAGCGGATACAGTTCGTCGTCGGACGCCGTCATGAGAAAATTGAGCTCAGTCGACTAGGCCCGCTTCCGCCCGGTTACTGACCGTGGCACTGTTTGTATTTCTTACCACTGCCACAGGGGCAGGGTTCGTTGCGACCCACCTTCGCCACCGTTGGCACCGGCGTCGGTTTCGGCATGGGCAATTTGATATCGCGACCGGAGGCGCCACCGGGAACCTGACTGGCACCGCCGCCGGTCACCGTGGTGTTGATACGACCTTGCGGGGGACCGCCTGCGGCGGCGTTTTCCGGCCCTTCAGTGCGGGCGCCGCGGCTGAGCAGGGCCAACATGTTTTCGAAGGACTGCAAATTCGAAGCGCTGCGGAAGAGACCCGTGCAGACTTTCATGCGCACGTTGATCATCAATTCTTCGAAATACTTAAACGCCTCACCCTTGTATTCAACGAGAGGATCTTTTTGACCGTAGCTGCGGAGACCGATCGCCCGGCGCAGCTCTTCCATTTCGGTCAGATGCTCCTGCCAGTGCTTGTCGATCGCGTTGATGATGACGTAGCGCTCGAGCGCGCCCAAGGCCTCGGGCACTTCAACGGACTCCTTCACCTCGTAGGCCTTTTTCACGCGGGCCACGAGATCGGCGGTCAGGTCTTCGAACCCTTTGCCTTTCACGTCCTGCGTCCGAATCCCAATCGGGAAGTGAGTATTGAGCCAGCCGACCAACGACGTCATCGAGGCATCGGAGGGACCAGATTTGTCATCATAGCCCGCGGCTTCCAAACGGCTGGCCAACTCCTCTTCAACTTGCTCGAAGATGATTTCCTTGGGCCGATCCGCGTGAATGGCCGCGTTACGGATGCCGTAAATCACTTCGCGCTGCTGATTCAGCACGTCGTCGTATTGCAGGAGTCGTTTGCGAATCGAATAGTTCTGCTGCTCGACCTTCTTCTGGGCACTTTCGATCGAACGATTGAGCAGCGAGTGCTCCAGCTCTTCGCCGTCACGCATCGAACCTTCCATCAAGCGGGAGGCTAAGTTCCCCTGCAGAAAGAGCCGCATCAGGTTGTCTTCGAGCGAGAGGAAGAACTTCGTCTGCCCCGGGTCTCCCTGACGCGAACAACGACCGCGCAACTGACGGTCAACGCGACGGGATTCGTGACGCTCCGTGCCGATCACATAAAGACCACCGAGTTCACGCACGCCTTCGCCCAATTTGATGTCCGTGCCGCGACCCGCCATGTTGGTGGCGATTGTCACCGCGCCGCGATGCCCCGCACGCGCCACGATATCGGCTTCCTGCTCGTGAAATTTCGCGTTGAGCACGGTGTGCGTGATGTTGGCCCGCCGCAGCATGCGCGAGAGCACCTCCGACGACTCGACTGACAC
>CAXBOL010000810.1:0-2780 GCA_963977295.1 uncultured Opitutaceae bacterium | reverse complement strand
GAGATCACAGAGAAAAGACAGTTAGGAATTCAAAGCTAGTATGGCCTCTGTGCACTCCGGATTGGACCTCTGTGCGCTCCGTGACCAAAAAACCGGTCCGAAGCGAGATCAGGCGATCCGAAACATCAAGTGTTACAGCGCACTAGGTTCAACGCAAAGCCGCCAAGCCAGTAGGCACGCAAAGCTGAGTAGTGGTTATACTTATCTTATCTCTGCGCCTCCGCGTCTTGGGTGCGTTAAAGTCGAGTCAGGAAGGAGCGCTGTTTAGGTATGGGTTCAGTTACTTGAAACCTGCGGTGGTCACTCAAGGACGCCGGCTGAAGCGCGGCGCCACGTTATTGATTTCCTCGGCGGATTTCAGAGCCGCGGAAGCGCAGGGTGAGACGGAATACGCGTTTGACGCGGCACTCAATTTTACCGGTGGCCAAATCGAATCGATCCGGCACCTCGATGCGGTGGATGTCCACCACGGCGTGGTATCCGCGTTCGGAGAAAATATCGATGAGCATGGCCAGCGCGAGACTGTCGTGGAGCAAGGGCTCCTCGGTGTTGACTTGCGCGACCCCGGAGATGGCGTGCCGCTGCACGATCGGGATCACTTTGCGATCGATGAACGAGACCACTTGGCTAAGCAATGCGCTGTGCTCGAATTGATAGCTGTCGAGTCGTTTCACCAATTCCTGACGAGCGTGGACGATGAGTTCACTGGCGACGGGAATGTGTCGGAGGCGATCATGGGTCGCGGGATCGAGTTCGAGCAGACTCTGATATTGGAGTTCTTTAACGATGTTCTGCTCGACCTCGTTGACGTCCCCTTGAGCGTTGATGAAGTGGTAATGAAAAATCGACTTCAGGGACTGTAGCGCGTCCCAAGTCTTTTCTTTGAAGACGCGATAGCGGCGGCGGGCAAGTTCGGGATCATGGTCGGTCGCCCGATCCTCCAGTAACTCGCCGTCGCCGGAGCGTTTAACTTCCTCGTTGTGCGCTCGGGTGAGTTGTCCGCGCTTAAGCTGACGTTCGACTGAGACCCGCTCTTCGACAAAGAGCACCATGATGTGGACGGTGGGTTGTCGGAATTGCATGCTAAGCGGGGTGCCGATGAATTCCTGACGCAGCGCCTGCATTTTACTCACGAGCAACTTCAGCGACTCAACCTGCACGTGGGTGCGAGGAAATCCGTCGAGAATGCAGCCGTCGCGATACTGTGGTTTGAGTAATTCGCGCAGCAATATCCCGATTACTTCGCGGTCGCCGACCATCATGCCCGCGTCTTTGATTTTCCGGGCCTCCTCACTGTCGAGGAGTTCGCTGACAACGATCGGAGGGCAAGTCAGTCCGCGGGCTTTGAGAATAAATTCGGTATTGGTGCCTTTACCCGCACCGGGTGCACCACCAAGCAGGATGATTTCCTTGGGGAAGCGGAGGTTTTCCCGGCCGAAATCATGGTCCAATTTTTTCCAGACATCGTTAAAAATGAGGGCGGAGTCCTTGATTTCAAGGTCACTTGTTTTCGTCAGGTTGCCCCCTGAAGAAAGTTCATCGGGAGGAAGAGGAGTGGTCAGAGGGTCGGTAGGCATCTCGGGGCTCCTACGGGAGACATGGCGAAGGGATTTGTCGAGCCGAGGCGTAACGAGATTGGAACCTGTTTGGTTCGGCACGGTCTAGCTTTAAGCCGAAAGGCCCTGGGAAATTAACCCAGGTTTAGTTGAAGCTGGACCTGACGAGGTCGCCGCAAGGCGGCCTCGTCTTGGTTTTTTATGAGTCAAATCGGGGGTATATTGCCCCATCTGGGAGTCATTTCCGTTCGTAGAACAGGTTGGTGTAGGACGAAAAAGTCCAATCCGGCGAGAGGGGCGGCGGAGGTGGACCGTCGCAGATCGTGTTAAAAATGCGGCATTCGTAACCCCTTGTGGTGAGGAACTGATGGACGTCCCAGTGGTCCAGTTGTTTGACCCGAGAGAGCAGGGGATTGAATTCGACGCATAGCCAGGGGCTCGACCGCTGGAGAATCTCTTGGGCGCCCTGAAGGGCCTGGAGTTCGTAGCCTTCGATATCGAGTTTGATGCCGTGGACGGTTTGACGGCCCAAAATGGAATCGAGCGTGAGCGCTTCGACCAAAATGGTATGTTCGTCAGGTTGGAGCTGAACCTGGGAGATGTTGTGTTCGGGCGAGCAAGAGAAAGGTAGCCGCGCGGCTTTAGCGGCGCAGGCAGCGTTGAACACTTGAACGGAAGAGTCCCAATGGTTGGACGAGACGTTACGACTGAGCTTGGCGTGAGTTTGAGGGTTGGGTTCGAAGGCGATGACCTTCCCGGAGTCGCCGACCAATGAGGCGGCGACCAGGGTCCAAAGTCCGATGTTGGCCCCGCAATCGACGAAGGTTTGTCCGGGCTGAAGGAGGGAACCAAGGGTGCTGAGATCGGACGCTTCCTCTTCCTTGAGCCAGACCATGGCTTCGTAGGGAATCGACATATCGCAAGTGATCCGGGCTCCTCCGGGGAGGGTGCGAGTTCGGTAATCATGGGGCCGACGACGTTGGATCCAATGATTGAGCAACCGCCATCTCGAACGGAAGGGGATCTTTGATCTTAAAAAGTGGCCGAGCAGATCCATGAATGACTGATAGAAAATTTCTTTGCAGCGCCTCGTTGGCAGAGTCGGTTGCTGATCTTGATGGATCAACCGGGTATTGTCCCTGCCCCGCGTGGCCCGTGAGAACGAGTATGGTAGTGGGGCTACAGCCGGAGGAAAATTTTCCGGCGATAGAGGAGGTAGGCCGG
>CAXBOL010000809.1:0-2789 GCA_963977295.1 uncultured Opitutaceae bacterium | reverse complement strand
CCAGTTCGCTCGCCACAACGTGTCGCGCGATACCTACATCCTCTACAGCGTGTTCAAACGTCAGGACCGTTACTCGAACACCGCCGTCATTGACGCCATGAACGGGCAACCCGGCAATATCACCGAATACAATCTGTGGGACGGCATCTTCATCGACAATGGCTGCGATCGGCTCCTCGGACTCCGTGCGCAGGGCGGGACCATCCGACATTTTGATATCCGCAATGTCGTCATCACGACCGGCAAACAATCCTCCCCGTTCGGGATGTGGAGCTACCTTTTGAACGGAGAGTATGAGGACATCAAATTTACCAACCTCACCATCGACGGCGTCGCCATCACCGGTGTGGCCGATGATCCCGGCGCCCATCTTCGCGGACACCTTTGGTTCCAAGGCAACCCATCCGCACTCTCGTTCCACTCCGAATAATTTGCCTATCGAATTTCAAACCATTGGCAAAGGTAGCTTGTCACTTATTAAGTGACAAATTGCCTTTGCTGCCCACCCCAACCCTCTTCGATTCTATGACACGATTCCTATTGTTGATCCTCAGTTGCCTCGGGGTGAACGTCGCCGTCGCGGCAGCTGCGGCAGTTTCCGCTCGCCCTAATGTCGTCTTTATCCTCGCCGATGATTTGGGCTACGCAGACCTGGGCAGCTACGGCGGCGCGTTGATCGAAACGCCCCATCTGGACCGACTGGCCACCGACGGTATGCGGTTCACGCAGGCCTACGCCGGCAGCAGTGTGTGTGCCCCGTCCCGGGCTGCTTTACTCACCGGCAAACACATGGGACACGCATCCGTTCGCCACAATCAAAAGGCCGGCGATGATCTCGAGCCCGGCGAGCTGACCCTAGGGTCTCTCCTCCAACGCGCCGGCTATGTCACCGCGTGCATCGGCAAATGGGGCGTGGGCTACGCGCCTGCCCCCACCTCGCCCAACGCCCATGGGTTCGACCATTTCTTCGGCTACGTCGACATGTGGCACGCGCACAATTCGTATCCCGAGTTTCTCTGGCGCAACGGTGAGAAAGTGCCGCTGCGCAACGAGGTCGAGCGACTCACCTCCCACGTCAAGAATCCGCTGGTTGGATACGCCACTAAAAAAATCGATTTCTCCCCAGAACTCACGACCCGCGAAGCCTTGACGTGGCTGGATCAGCGGTCCGATCCACGGCCGTTCTTTCTCTACCTGCCCTTCACTATTCCCCACGAAAATGGCGAAGCCCAGTTTCAGGATCAACGCGTGGAGGTGCCCGATCTCGGCATCTACGCCGACCGGGATTGGTCGCCCGACGAAAAAGCCAAAGCCGCACTCGTGACCTATCTCGACGATCAAGTGGGGCAATTGTTGGCCAAACTTACCGCCAAAGGATTCGCGTCTAACACCCTGGTCATTTTCACGTCCGACAACGGCGCCGGCGATCAATGGGATGCTCGCTTTCGGAGCAACCAGCCTTTCAGCGGCGACAAACATACGTTTAGGGAAGGGGGCATCCGAGTTCCCTTAATCGCACGCTGGCCGGGACGAATTGCCCCGAACTCAATTTCACATCATCCCACCGCGTTCTGGGACATAATGCCGACGCTGGCAGAACTCGCGTCCGTCGACTCCCCAAGCCAAACCGACGGACTCAGTCTTGTCCCCACTTTGCTCGGCCAAGGGTCTCAGCCCGAACACGAATACCTTTACTGGGAAATGCCCGCTGCGGATCTCTTTGAGCAAGCCGTCCGGTGGGGAAACTGGAAGGCGATCAAGTCCATCCGCCGCACGCACACCGATTTCGAACTATACGACCTCTCGGCTGACCCGGCCGAGCGCTTCAATAGCGCCGCCCAACATCCCGAAATAGTGCATCGTATCGAGCTGCAGATGAAGGCGTCACATTCACATCGCGAAGGGTCTCATCATCCGCACGGGTAACCGAACAGCCCCCCGCAGGTCCTCGCGAGGGATTAAATCAAGGTTCTAACCACGCCTCGGGTTTCTGAGGCCCCCATTTGATAAACGAATGGGTTTCGCGTAGTCATCTCTATGCGCTTGACCAGTCCATTTGCTCCCACCCTCGCTGCCGCAACCGCTGCGGCAGAAAAGGTGCATTGGGCGGACTACGCACGCACACGCAACTTCCTCGATGGTGCCGTCACCAAGCTCTCTCCTTATTTAACTCACGGTTTCCTGTCATTGCCCGAAGTCCTGCGCATCGCCACCCGCGAGGGGCCGATTGAGGCCAAACACAAGTTTATCTTCGAGCTCGGTTGGCGCGAATACTACCGCCACGTCTGGACGCATCGGCAGGATGGTATTTTTGACTCGCTTCATCCCGGCATCCTGCCCGATCAGGCTTACGCGCCTGAACTTCCACTCGATATTCGTGAGGCAAGGACTGGTATTCCGGCCATCGACCTCGCGGTTCGTATCCTCTACGAGACAGGTTACATCCACAATCACGCCAGAATGTGGCTGGCGAGTTACGTGGTGCATCTGCGCAAGATCCATTGGCGAGCAGGAGCGGACTGGATGTATGCTCATCTTCTCGACGGCGATCTCGCGAGCAATGCCCTCAGCTGGCAATGGGTAGCAGGCACCGGCAGCACTAAATCCTATCTCTTCAACGCCGAAAATGTAGCCCGCTACGCACCTCCGCCATGGCACAGTTTCGGAACCGTTATCGACACCTCCTACGAGCGCCTCGACCAAATCGCTCGGCAAACCGAGTCGATCTCTTCGTCATCGGTAAATCTCGAAGGGACTACCGAACCTCACCCGCAAGCGACGCCTCCGCC
>CAXBOL010000808.1:0-2799 GCA_963977295.1 uncultured Opitutaceae bacterium | reverse complement strand
GGGGGGTGACCGGCACGATCACGGCCCAGTCCGGCGCATCGATCACAAAAAACTCCCTGGTCGTATTCCGCACCGGATGACGAAACTCCGAAGCTCTCACATCGTAGATCCGCGTGTGCAGGAGGGTCCGGTCGGCGCCCCGGGTCCATCGGGCTGGAATGTGCTCGGACATCTTCGTAAACAAAAACGCCTCCCGGCCGGAATCGGTGGGAGGCGTAAAAATTAAATCCCTCTATCTCGCGTTACTTCTGCGGCAGTTTGATGGCTTGTCCGACCATCAAACGATTCCAGTTCACGCTCGGGTTGACCGACATCAACGCAGATAGACTCACGCCGGCAGCCCGGGCAATCTTCGAGCCGGTATCACCCGACTTCACCAGGTATTCACCGGGAGCCGCAACGGCGGGTCCCGCATTCGACGTGGGAGCAGTGGTCACCACAGGGGCCGGCTTGGCTTGGGCCTCCTTGATTGCCGCGACATCGGTGCGAACTTCACCAAACGCTTCGCTGAATTGTTTAAAGGCCGCATTAGTGTCATTCGCGACCTTGTTGATGCGGTTCGTCGCTTGTTCAGCGGAAGTGACCGTGTTGCGCAATTGGGTTTCGAGATCATTCACTCGAGCCGCCAAGGCATCTTGGTCGCCTACCATCTTGGTCACATTAGAGACCTTGGCGAGCGCGACCCCGCCGAGCACTCCGGCAATGAGGCCAACAATTAAAGCCAGCACCGGTAGGTAGCTGAACGACGAGTTATTTTCCTGCGAAATCGTATCCATGGATGTAAAAGGGAAAAGGAGTTCTAGGTTTGGTAGTAGGGGCGAAGCAAGCAGGGAAATGAGGAACCTACACTGGATAAGTCAGCAAGATATCCCTTCTCCAATTTTCAAAGTGTCACCGGGCTTTCCCTCGCGGATGAATAAATCTTCGACAGCGTGGTTGACACCGACCGCTCAACTCCATGACGTGGCGCTCCGTTCGGGACGTAGCTTAGCCTGGTAGAGCGCCTGCTTTGGGAGCAGGAGGTCGTGAGTTCGAATCTCTCCGTCCCGACCATTTCCCCGCCTCATCGAGGACGGGGAACACCATTCCTGAGATTAAGGACTAGGGAATGCAACGTCTCCGGAGGCTTGCTCCGACGAGGCCGCAGCTGGCAACGCCGCCTGCAACAACGCGATGCGTTGGGCCCACTGGGACGCAGGATCAATCGAAGTGATTTGGGTCACTAAGCCAGACAATGCCTCGCTGTCTTGGGCGGCCGTGGCGATCGAAGCGAGATGGTAAACCGCCTCCGAGCGCACAGCGCGGCCGGCATCGAGATCATTGGCAATCGCCCGTAGTGCGCTTTGCCCCCCGGCCGTGTCACCTTGGTGAACTTGAGACATCGCCCGGCCCAGTTTAATCCGACCGCTCAAAACACTCTCATCCAAGGCACTGGCGGCGGCATCGTAAGAAGAGATCGCATCGGCGAACCGCCCTTCGGCGAAGGCATTATCAGCGATCTGCAGCAGCGCGATTCCCGCGAGCTCGGAACCGGCGTGTTCCTCGGCGAATGCGCGGCGCGCATCATCAGTGGTCACTGCGGCATACGCTTCACGCTGAGCCTTCACCTGATTGGCCTGCATCCATTCCCAGCCGTGGCGGCCCAGAATGGAAAGCAATACAATGGTCGTCGCGACGATGAGGAGGCTGCGGTTTTTCTCCCAGAATCGACGCACGCTCTCTTCGAAATCAGGCGCGGCAACCGATTGCTCGGCGGAGACTAGGTGGCGATCATCGCCAGAAGGAGCAGAAGGGGATTCTTTGGGCTTGGACATGGGTGCGAAAACTGCGAACCAAACACAACGCCCGCAGGGCGTAAAGGCAGGATTTGGGCAGACCGCAAATGCCTCGCTCTCGAAGGCCTAGGGTGTGTCTGGGAAATAAAAGGTCCCAGCGCTGGGAACGCAGTCGATAGCAGGCAAGGCGGAGTCGGGATGCTGTGCCCGTGGGCACTGCGTCTCGGCGAGAACGCCGCCGGGGATCGACTCCGTCTCAGCCCGAAGGGTGAGGGTGAAACGAGGCTGGCACAGCGTTGTCCGCGACGGCATGGCCCTCTGGGCCACCTCCCTCGCGGTCGCCTCGCGCGAGCCTCATTTCACCCTCACGCTGGAGCCTTTTATTTCCAAGACACACCCTAGTCGAAAACGACGGTCTTGTTGCCGTAAATCAGAACTCGATTCTCCAAATGCCAACGCACCGCTTGGGCTAAAACCCCTTTTTCCAGATCACGGCCCTTGCGAATCAAGTCGTTAATCTCGTGCCGGTGCGTCACCCGCGCCACATCCTGCTGGATGATCGGGCCGTCATCGAGAATGGCGGTCGCATAGTGCGCCGTAGCCCCGATGAGTTTCACTCCCCGGGCGTGAGCTTGATGGTAAGGACGCCCCCCCGCGAAGGCGGGCAAAAAGGAATGGTGAATATTGATCACCGGCCGCCCGTAAGCTTGCAGAAAATCCGCCGACAGCACCTGCATGTAGCGCGCTAAAACGACCAATTCGATGTCGAGTTTTCGCAACAACTCGAGTTGTGCGGCTTCCGCGTCAGCTTTCGTCTCGCGAGTGACGGGAATGTAATGAAAGCTCAGGCCGTAGCCGATCGCCGCCGCCCGCAACGTTTCATGGTTGGAGACCACCGTCACGATTTCGCCTTCAAACTCCCCGGCCTTCCACCTCAGCACGATATCGTGAAAGCAGTGGTCCGCTTTCGAAACAAAAAGCGCCACGCGCTTGGGCTGACCCTGTTGAGCCACCGTGGCCTTCA
>CAXBOL010000807.1:0-2804 GCA_963977295.1 uncultured Opitutaceae bacterium | reverse complement strand
CACGTGGATGAACAAACAATCGCGCTGCCCAATCTCCAAAGCGAACTGCCGCATCGCCTCCAAAAACGGCAATCCTTCGATATCGCCCGTGGTGCCGCCGATCTCCGTGATTAAAATGTCGACGTCTTTACCCCCTTGGTAAATCCGTTCCTTGATCTCGTTGGTGACGTGCGGAATCACCTGCACCGTCTTGCCCAGATACACGCCTCGACGTTCGTTTTGGATCACACTCTCGTAAACCTGCCCCGAAGACAAACTGTTCAGCCGGGACAACTTACCGCTGGTAAACCGCTCGTAATGCCCCAGATCCAAGTCCGTTTCGGCGCCATCGCCCAACACGTAAACTTCGCCGTGTTGGAAGGGGCTCATCGTGCCGGGATCGACGTTGAGATAGGGATCAAACTTCTGAATTCGCACCTTGAGTCCGCGAACTTCGAGCAGCGCTCCGAGAGCAGCGGCAGTGAGGCCTTTGCCCAAAGAAGAAACGACCCCGCCCGTCACGAAAATATATTTCATTGCAAGGGGTTAAAGGTCCGCCCCGAACCCTGACAAGTAAAAGCTCTTTTTTGCCCCTAAACTAACCTTTAAATCCGGCCCATCCACCAATAAACGCCTCCGCCCACCACTGCGATCATCGCCAGCGTGAGCATCACGTAGAGCGTCCACTTCAAAAGTTTGCCCACGATCCAGAGTCCTGCGAGCGCCACGATGATTCCACAAGACGCCACCAGCCATCTCGGATAGGCTGCCAAGTTTTGAATAATCGCCTGAATCTGCTCCTGCACCCCTTCACCAAACGCGAAATCCCGTCCTCGCCAAGCAATTCCCCTCTTGCCAGCACCGAAAACCACCTCCCATTTCCTCCTGCGTGAACTCCAAACCACAAATTCTCGCTTGGCTCACGTGTGACGCGGTTCACGTCGACCCGGCCACCGGCAAACATACCATCCTCGGTATTTTCTCCAACATCCGCGGTCGGCAGTTTCCCGTCACCCACCCTTTCATGGTTTGGTTCCTGACCCTGAGCGACGTTCCCGCCGGCGAACACACCATCCGACTTTCGATGGGATTGGACCCCACCAACATGCAGCAACTCATCGAGCGCCCTTTTCAGTCACAGGGCCCGTTGCAACGTATAAATCTCATCAACGAAGTCCGAAACCTCACGTTTAACGGTCCCGGAGACTACGGTATTATAATCGAGATCGACGACGAGCCCCTCCTCGCCACCAGCATCAACGTCTCCGCCTAATCGTTCTCCTTCTCGTTCCCTTTTCCCAGCCCATCGGATCCGCATGACCACTGCCACCACCCCTCACGCTTCATCTCAATTCGACCTCATTGGCGTCGGTTCCCCCATCATGGACCTCCTCGCCGAGGTGCCCGACCAATTTCTGACCGACCACGTGGCCGGTGAAAAAGGAGGCATGGTCCTCGTCAACGCCGACGAAATGAGCGGTATTCTCGCCCACCTTCCCAGTCCGCCCACCCTATCCACCGGCGGGTCCGCCGCCAACGCTACCCTGAACGCTACCCGTCTCGGTTTGCGCACCACCTACTTGGGCAAACTCGGCAACTGCGAAACCGCGGCGGCCTACCGCACCCGCTTCGCCGCGCTCGGCATCGACACGTCCCGATTCAAATCCGGCCAAGTCCCCAACGCCCGTTCGTTCATCATGACCACCCCCGACGCCGAGCGCACCATGCGCACGGATCTGGGTGCCGCGATGACGCTGTCTCCCGACGAGATTTCTGCCGCCGATTTTGCCGGATGCCGCCACACCCACATGGAGGGTTACCTCGTATTCAATGAAGTGCTGGCCGATGCCGTGCTCGCCGCCGCTCGCGCCGCTGGCTGCACCATCAGCGTCGATCTCGCCTCCTTCGAAGTCATCAACGCCACCCGCCCGTGGATCTTCAAACAACTCGCCAGCGGCATCGACATTGTCTTCGCCAACGAAGACGAGATTCGCGCCTTGTTCGAAGACGAAACCAGTCCGTTTGACCAACTCGCACGCCGTCTCGCCTCCCATGGCGTGCTCGCCGCCGTCAAAGTCGGCAAAGATGGCGCGTGGATCGCGCAAGGTGAAGAGCTTCACCGCATCGAGCCCGTAAAGGTGGCGTCCGTCGTCGATACCAATGGCGCCGGTGACTCCTGGGCCGCCGGTTTCCTTTCCGCCTACCTGAGTGGCAAGTCGCTCCCCCTTTGCGGTCAAATCGCTTCCCACGTCGGTGCCGAGACCGTCAAACACCTCGGACCGATCATTCCCGACGCGACTTTTGCCGAACTCAAAACCCGCCTCAGCACGCTCAGCTGATACGGCACGCCAGACGCTCCCACCTCCACCGTGACCATCGGCCTACCCGAACGCGGGCAATAGTCATGGTCGCAACGATTGGGGTAGACCTCTCGGAATTAGTCACCCGAGACTGAGCGCATGCTCGCGATCACCTCGCTCACCAAGACTTACGGCAAGCTCACCGCCCTCGATAACGTCTCCCTCTCTCTGCAACCCGGAGAGTTTCTCGGCCTCCTCGGCCCCAACGGTGCCGGCAAATCGACCTTGATGTCGCTGGTCGCCGGGCTCAAACGCCCCGACGCTGGCAACATCACGCTCAACGGCGCTCCGGCCAACACCGACTCGTCCGAAGCTCGCCGCCAACTCGGTTTCGTGCCGCAAAACCTCGCCCTTTACGACGAGCTCACCGCGGAAGAAAATCTGCGCGTCTTCGGTGAACTTTTCGGCCTCGACCGCGCCACGCTCAAAACCCGCATCGACGAGGGTCTCGAAGCCGTCGGATTG
>CAXBOL010000806.1:0-2807 GCA_963977295.1 uncultured Opitutaceae bacterium | reverse complement strand
CGCCGGTTTGAGGGCCGTGAAGTCACCACGCCCCAAATCGTTCTGTTTGGGCTCACCGGTGGCCTGATGCCATGTCCGGCCGCACTGTCCATCCTGCTGATCTGCCTCCAGCTCAAGGAATTCACCCTCGGATTTTCACTGGTGGCAGCCTTCAGTTTCGGTCTCGCCCTTACTTTAGTCAGTGTCGGCGTCGTGGCAGCCTGGGGGATTCGAGAGGTATCGAAGCGATCCGGTGTGTTCAGCCGACTTGCCTCTCGCGCACCTTACCTTTCGTCGGGATTTCTGATTTTTTTAGGTGTCCTCTTCGTGTTGCGAGGAATCTGGCACTTGACTTAAAGGGCAGTTGAATCTGGACAGTGTTGAGTATTTCGGCATTGGTGTTTTGTCTTTCGTTTTGAGAACTTTTTCCAAAGTCATCACAATTTTGCTACTGGCACTATGGTTGCCCGTTACACAACATTGTGGACTGGAAGCAGCCGGAATCGTTCCGGTAGAGACTCCTCACGCCGATGGTGCTAGTTGCTGCGAAACGAGTGACCGTTGCACGCACGATGGCTGCGATGTGGTAGAAAACGATTGGATCAAGCCGTCGACGGACACCTTCGAGGTGCCTGCGCCGACGTTAATAGCCTGCACCTGCTTTCTTTGTTTACAGCTTGTGCCGTCGATTTTGTCTGATGAGCCGACGATGTCGGTCGCGGACTTCGGGCAACCCTATGAATGGGTGCCAGTTTGGCAGTTTGTGCATCGCGCTGCACCACTTTCGCGCGCGCCTTCCCTCTTGGCCTAATCAGTCCCTGCGCGGACTGATAGCCTGACTCGCGATTTCGACGAGGCACCTGCGCGTGCCCGTTTCGGAGTCTTTCACCCTTTTCCGTCCCTTTTTCTGTCTGAATATTTTTATGTCTCCGCTACTCTTCAATTCCCGCCACTTCCGAACCCTATTCGGTTTCTTCGGTCTCGCCTCCAGTTCGATGCTATCGGCGCAATCCGATTTATCCAGTGGCCCTAATCTCGCGATTACGCTGCCCGCGCTCGTGGACGAAATCACCACCAATAATCCTGAACGCCAATTTTACCTTGAAGAAATTGCCGCCGCCAAAGTTGGGCAACGCTACTCGGCCACTTGGTCAGACCCTGAACTCTCCTTCGACGTTGGTCGCAAGCGCGTTAAAAATATTGGAGGTAGCCTCGCCGCTGAGGGCACTGCATGGTCGGTCGCCGTCACTCAGACCTTTGAATGGCCCGGCCGGTTGGCGTTGCGCAAATCCATTGCCAATCGGAATCTCGAACTCGCGGAGCTAGGTCTCTCCCGGTTTGAGATCGCCCTTAAATCCCGCGCCCAGACCCTCGCTTATTCGCTCATTGCGAGCCAAGCCAACGCCGACGCGGTGCGAGAGGTTGCTGAGAGATTCACGGAGCTCAAAGACACCTTTTTGGCCCGCGATCCTGCGGGCGTGACACCACTGTTGGAAACCCGGGTAATCGAGGCCGCGGAGCTTTCGTTACGACGTCGCGCGACCGAAGCCGAGTTGGCGGTGCAGGCTGCGTTGATTGAATTGAACCAACTCCGTGGCACCTCCCCTGATGCCCCCCTGAGTGTGAATCTTGGTGAGGTCGTTTTCGGGACCGCGCCCGATAAATTGTCATTGGTTGTGGCTGCCCATGAGAATAATTTCGAATACCGGCAGCGCCTGGTTGAGCTGGAACAACAGGGCTTTGTTGTGCGTCTGGCGGAAAATGACCGGTATCCGTCCATCGCAGTGAGCCCTTTCTATGCGCAAGAAAGCGCCGGCGGCCGCGAGTCCATCTTTGGCCTTGGCGTGAGCCTCCCTCTTCCCGTCACCTCCCGCACCCGTAGTGCGGTCCACTTGGCCGAAGCCCGTCAAAGACAAGCCCAGGCCGCGGTTGAGGTGGCTCGACGGGAACTTGACCGTCAGGTCATCACTGCCGCGCAGGCCTTCGCCACCAAGGTGGCCGAGGCTAAACGTTGGACGCCTGATGCCGCTGACAAATTTCGCGAAGCCGCCGAATTGGCCGATCGCCACTATCGTCTGGGCGCGGTTCCTATCGCCACCTACGTCGAGCTGCAAAACAGCTACCTGGAAGCTGTTCAGTCTTTGCTCGACACCCGCGGGGAGGCGCTCGCCGCCGGACTTCAGCTCGAGGAACTAACCGGTCTCGATCTCAACACGGTCGAAGTGCAACCATGAAACCCACTCGAATCATAATAAGCCTGCTCTCGCTGGCTGTCGTCGGCCTAGCCGGAGGATGCGGCAAGGAGACAAAGCACCAAGGATCTTCTGCGGGTGACATTCATGCGGAAGGCCACGGCAAAAATGATGAGAAAGGCCACGACGATCATGGCGAGGAAGGTCACGACGATCACGATGAAGAAGGCGGCGAATCCAATGCCTCCTTCAAGGAGGGGATTGGATTGGCATTTCCCCCTGAGGTTTTAACCGCCATGGGGGTCCGCACAGCGGACGTTCAAGAACGGCTTCTCCCTCACACCGTCGATCTCGTCGCTCAAGTCTACGCCACTCTGGACTCGCCACGGGCGGTCGCTCTGGTTTCCCCCGAGTCGGCCCGGAATTTGACCGTGGGCATAAGCGCCTCTCTGCATGGTGCCACCGGCCAGGTCTCTTCAACAAACGCTGAAGCAAGACTCACTGAGATATCTCGCACCCTTGAGAAAGCTGCCCATCGGGTTGAACTAATCTTCAATCTACCTCCCCAAGCCGAACCCTACGAACTGGGCGAAATGCTCAATCTGCGGCTTAAGCTCGCTCCCGACGCACCCAAAG
>CAXBOL010000805.1:0-2809 GCA_963977295.1 uncultured Opitutaceae bacterium | reverse complement strand
TTCGAGGTCGGCGTCGGTCCACGGGGCGGCGCGTTGGGCGTGGGCCTTGCGGGCGGTAGCGATGGTTTCGGGGGAAACGGCCGAAGCGGTGTGTCCCCAGGACCGGCGGACGTAGGTGAGCGCGTTGGCGAGGGAGTTGTCGTCGAGGGCTTCCAAGGGCGGCATGACGAGTCCGTTGCCTTCTTTGCCTTTCAGCACGATCGCCGCGGCAAGGGCCGGGTCTCCGTTGGCCCAACGTGAACCAACCAGAGGGGGCGCAAGTCCTTCCTGACCGCGGCCGTCGGGCTGATGGCAACCGGCGCAGAGAGCGAAGGTCACTTTGCCTTGGTCGAATTGCAGTTGCTCTGCGGCCGTCAGAGGCGTTGCCACCGCGACTTGGCTTTGGGCGAGGGGGCCGTCGATGATACTGATAAGTTCTTCTAGCTCGGCCTGTTGTTTGTCCTGCGTTCGGGCCGCAAATGCGATCAATGCGGTGGGTTCGACCGGGAGTTTGATGCGTTGGCGGTCGGTTTTTTTGCCGACGCTATTGCGTTGGAGCCCGTCAGTGATCACGGCGGCGAGCGCCGAGTCGGTTGCGGCGGAATCAAGCCAAGCGAGCAAGGCTTCAATTTCCTGGGGGTCTTTTCTGGCGACCACCGTCGCTGCTGCAATGGTCGCGGTGCGACGGGCTTGGACGAGCGCAGGGGAGGCGGTGAGCCGTTGGAGGAACGCGATTTCCTGGCCGCGTAGGCCGCTGATGATGGCCTCGGGCATGCCTTCGATTGTGTCGTCGCGCAACGCGATCTGGACGAGCGCGGGCAGCGCCGCTGCTGCCGGGGCATAGCCGATACTGAGAGCAGCTTGGCGGCGCACGGCGGGATCGGTGTTTTGCGCGGCGGCGAGCACCGCCTTCGTCAGGGCGGAGGGCTTGGCGCTGAGCAGGGGTTCGCTGGCCTGCAAGGCGTTGATCGCGAGGTCAGTGTCGTGGGAGTTGAGCGCGGCGAGCAGCGTGTCTTGATCGAGGGCCTTGAGGCGGTCGAGGACCCAGAGGGCGTTGATTCGGCCGGGGCCGGATGAGGTGGTGATCAGCAGGCGGAGAACGGAAACGAGAGAGGCATCGGCTCGTTCAACGAGCAGACGCTGAGCGGTTTCACGTTGCCAGGCATTGGGGTGAGACAGAGCGGCGACGAGTTGATCGGGTTTGGTTGGGTCGAGGGTGGGTAACGGAGCCGACGTCACGTGGGTTTCGGGCACGATGCGGTAGATGCGACCCATGCCGAGGGGGCGATCAAGTCCACGCTCGAGGATCTGATTGCGCAGGAAGGTGGTGACGAAGATGCGGTGCTGAATGATGCCCCTATACATATCCACGATGTAGAGAGCGCCGTCGGGACCATTGTTCAAATTGACCGGACGAAAACGTTCGTCGGTCGACGTGAGAAACTCCGTATCGGGGTAGGTGTTGCGACCAACGAGACCGCCGTCGGGTTGGGCTTCGAGTGACAGGCGTTTGACGAGGTTGCCGGATGGTTCGGCAACGAAGACGTCTCCGTAGGCATCGGCCGGAAACAAGTCGCTCCGGTAGATCAGCGGGGCGCAGGCGGCGGTGACTTCGCGCAAATAGCCTTCGTCGTCGAGAATCTTATAGCCCCGGTTAACGCCCGGGGTGATACGGCCGGGGAAGACACGAATGGTTTTGGAGGGGGCGATTTCGTAGTTGGTGGTTTGGGCGCCGAGGAGATCAGGGTTGCGCAGACGATAGCGGCCGGGGAAGAGGTCGCCGCGGAGAGGATTGCTGTTGGTGTTGTAATACAAGCGGCCGCGGTCGTCTTGCGTCATGCCCCACTGGCCGCGATTAGGCGCGGCGGCGCGCTCCCACTGGCCATCCGTGTAGCGAAAACGCCCGTCGAAGTTGGCGCTGTAGATCCAGTTGTCATTGCCCCAAGTCAGGCTGTTGGCGGTGTGCTCCGGGTTTTGCGTGTCGCCATAATCGGTGGCCACGACAACTTTTTCGTCGGCGACTTCATCTCCATCTGTATCGCGGAAATGCCAGAGCATCGGAGGCGCCGCGACGAGCACGCCGTCGCCTACGAGCAACATCGCCCGGGGCATCACCAGTCCGGAAGCAAACTCACTCCGTTTGTCCATGCGTCCGTCTCCATCTGTATCGGTGAGCACCGCGACGGTGCCAACCGGTTGATCTTCACCGACGCCATCCACGTTGGGCATGTAGCCCCGCATTTCTACGACCCACATGCGACCGTCGGGGCCGATTTGCATCACGATCGGATCGAATACCAAAGGCTCCGCTGCGACTACCTCGACACGATAGCCGGGGGCGACCTTGAAGGTCTCCAGCGCGTCCTCAACCGAGAGGGCGGGGGCTGGAGGAATGTTCCAATGCTCGGGAGGCGGTTGCTGAGGGTCGTTGGGGCGATCACCGCTTTGGGCGAAGAGCGCGGAGCTTGCTGCAACGGACAGGGCCAAGAGACTCAGGCCGAAGACGCGTTTAAAGGAAAAGGGGGAGGTTGAAAACGAAGGGGTCATGAACGAGAAAAAGAGAAATCCGCCGCGAGGGGGACAACCGGGACGAACAAACGAGCGTGATTCAATGAGTCAGTCGACGGCATTTTTTAACGCAAGCCGCGTCCAATTCTCTGAAAACGTTTCAATAAAACAAACGACACCCCTCCAGCCGCGTCACGGCTTCCTATCTGTGACAGGAATCAACCGGAGGCACGACTGACTCAAGAGATCGGAAAATGTGGATGGGGCTTTACGCCCGACAACTGGGGAGTGGAAAAAAGGGCGTCCGACTCGCGGACGCCCT
>CAXBOL010000804.1:0-2816 GCA_963977295.1 uncultured Opitutaceae bacterium | reverse complement strand
AGCGCCCGCTCCCGCCCTCGAAAACCGCCGCCACCAAATTAACAAAGTAGAACTAGGGTGTGTCTGGGAAATAAAAGGTCCCAGCGCTGGGAACGCAGTCGATAGCAGGCAAGGCGGAGTCGGGATGCTGTGCCCGTGGGCACTGCGTCTCGGCGAGAACGCCGCCGGGGATCGACTCCGTCTCAGCCCGAAGGGTGAGGGTGAAACGAGGCTGGCACAGCGTTGTCCGCGACGGCATGGCCCTCTGGGCCACCTCCCTCGCGGTCGCCTCGCGCGAGCCTCATTTCACCCTCACGCTGGAGCCTTTTATTTCCAAGACACACCCTAAACCACCTAGGTAATATTTCCCGTTAATTTCCGGGTGCAAAGTGTCAGGAATTGGTCCTAATGGAGTTCTCTCCTTTTCGTCGTATTTGCTTATGAAACGATTCGCTCCTGCCATCGCCCTCGCTTTTCTGATGTCCGTCATCGCCTTGCCGCTATGGGCGGCGACCGGCTCAACTCCCGCGCCAACAAAAGATAAGTCTCCCGTCGCCCCTATTGCGGGGGCCGTTACCGCAGTGACGGGTATTGCAATTTCCCCGCTACTTGGCACCGGGGCCTACGGAGCCTACCAATATTTTCAGACCCCGGAAGCCCAGCGGCCCAACCTGCCTTGGTTCGCGCAAGTCAGCTTCTGGTTGCCCGCCTTGGGTTTGGTGGGTGCGGTCGCAGCCAAGGACGCTTTGGGGGCCGTGCTGCCTCCGGGCTGGAAAAAACCGCTCGACGTGCTGGAGACGGTGGAAAATCAAGCCACGGGGTTGGTCGCGGCGGGTGCGGTCGTGCCTTTCACCATGGCGGCGCTATCGAAAATGATCATGGGGAGCGACGCGATCGCAGCGGCGGGACCGGTTTCGGTCGGCTTGCCCGGCACGTTGGCGACGATCCAGTTTGCGGCGTTCGATCTGTCGTGGTTGCTCAACATTCTGACGGTGCCCTTTGGCATCGCGATTTTCGCCGTGGTGTGGATGGCGTCGCACGCGATCAACGGTCTGATCCTCCTGAGTCCTTGGGGGGCAATTGACGCGGCATTGAAAGGAGGACGCACCGCGTTGTTGGGGTTGTTGACCCTGAGTTCGACGATGAATCCGTGGGTGAGTGCAGGGTTCTCGTTGGTGATCATCGTGATTGCGTATTTTGTGGCGGGTTGGTCCTTCCGGCTCACGATGTTCAGTTCCATTTTTAGTTGGGACTTTTTCACGATGCGGAAAGGCCGCTACAAGATCGACCCGACGTCCAACAAGGTCTTTGCCGGCACGGGCTTGGGCACGGCACCGCAGCGGACCTACGGGCGTTTGACCAAGGACGCTTCGGGGGCGTTGAGCTTCACGTTCAAGCCTTGGATGGTGTTGCCGGCCAAGACGGTCGCGGTTCCGCAGGCAGTGGATCTGGGCGTAGGTCGCGGCACGTTGTTCTCGAATATCACCGATGGTTCAGCGGAGGTCTTTGTGCTGCCCCCGCGCTATCGGAATCACGAAGCAGAACTGGCCGATGCTTACGGCTTGGCTCTGGGCGTGACTCCGATCGGCTTGAATAAAGCTTGGAGCTGGCTCACTGGCTCGCTGACTCCGCCGAAGAAACCAGTCACGGTTTAGCTCGCACATTGCCCGATTCTGAGTCCCCCCCAACCCCCCCCTCCAACAGCGACCGACTGCCCCATGATAACTTCCACGATGATGCGCTGGTCCAACGAGAATTGGACCAGTCCCACCCCCCCGGTAGCGGATTCGCAGCTGGTTTTGCTGTTTGGCTCCGGTGCCAGTTTACGCCAGTCCACGATGATGCAGTCGTTGCGGGCAAAACTCGGCGACGCGGTGGTGGTGGGCTGTAGCACGGCTGGGGAAATTCTGGGCAACAGCGTGGGCGATGACGGCGCGGTCGCGCTGGCCCTCAGGTTTGACTCCACGACGGTGCGTAGTGCGTTTCGGAAGATCGCTGATGCGGGCGAAAGCCGAGCGGTGGGAGAGGCTTTGGCCGATGAATTGAGCAGCCCTGATTTGCGGCATGTGTTGGTGTTCAGCGACGGTCTTGGGGTGAATGGCACCAGTCTGGCGGAGGGTCTGCGTTCCGGCTTGCCCGCTGGAGTCAGTGCGACGGGCGGATTGGCCGGCGATGGGCCGCGATTCGAGCGCACCACGGTGGTCCTGAATGAGGCGGTCGACTCAGGCTTGGTGGCCGCGGTGGGACTCTATGGCTCGGAGCTGGAAGTGCGATGGGGCTCGGCGGGAGGTTGGAGTGCTTTTGGTCCCCGGCGTTTGGTGACGCGATCGAAGGCCAATGTTCTTTTTGAATTGGACGGAAAACCTGCTCTGGCGCTCTACAAAACGTATCTGGGCGACCGCGCAGAAGGCCTGCCTTCCACCGGCTTACTCTTTCCTCTGGAATTGGTGGGCGAGAATGATGGCAATGCGAGTCTGGTGCGCACGATACTGGCGATCGACGAAGCGGATCAATCGCTCACCTTTGCGGGCGATGTGCCCGAGGGTCGTTACGTGCGTTTGATGAAGGCGACCACGGACAAGTTGATTTGGGGTGCGGAGTCGGCGGTGGAGATGATGACTTCGCCTGAGACGCCTCCCGCGGTCGCGTTGTTGGTAAGTTGTGTCGGACGGCGCTTGGTTCTGGGTCAACGCGTGGAGGAAGAGGTGGAGGCGGTGACTTCGGAGCTGGGAGATCCGCCCGGGGTGGTGGGGTTTTATTCCTACGGAGAAATCGGCCCCGGGGGACTCAATCACGGGTGTGAATTGCACAACCAAACCATGACTCTCACGACATTC
>CAXBOL010000803.1:0-2817 GCA_963977295.1 uncultured Opitutaceae bacterium | reverse complement strand
ATTTCTTACGTGCGAGACGGGATCGCGCATGAAATCAAACGGCAGATGAGTGTGCTCAAAAATGGCGGCACCATCGTGCAAGAGACTCGTGACTATGACGGAATTGCCGGCACGTCGCAGTCGTTACGCACGAAGGAAGATGCCCATGATTATCGCTATTTTCCTGATCCAGATTTGATGCCGGTGCGGGTGGATCAAGCCTGGAAAGATCGACTCGCGGCGGAGTGCCCGGAACGGATGTGGGACAAGCAGCGCCGCTTTATGGCGGACTACGATTTGCCGTATACGATTACGTCCGTGCTCGTGCCAGAGCGGGAGTTGAGCGACTGGTTTGAAGCCGCGGTGGCGTTGGCAGGGAAAGGGAAAGCGCAGGCGGTGGGCAATTGGATTGCTAATGACCTGTTGCGCGAACTTGGGGCGGCAAAGTTGAGCTTGGCGGACTCCAAAGTGACCCCGGCCTACTTGGCCGAGTTGGTCGGATTGATCGATGCCGGCACGATCACGAATCAAATCGCTCGCGAAGTATTTAATGAAACCTTTGCTACGGGCGAAGCTCCGACCGCCGTGGTTAATCGCAAAGGACTCAAGGACGACACCAACGTTGATGAATTGGAGCAATGGTGTCGCGATGCGATCGCCGGCAATGAAAAAGCCCGGGTGGAGTTCCAAGGCGGCAAAGAGAGCGCGATCAACGCGTTCAAGGGGCCGGTGATGAAAGCTTCTCGCGGCAAGGCCAACCCGAAGCTCGTTGATGAAACGTTGAGACGGTTGCTGGCGGGGTAAAGTTTAAGAGCCGGTCCTTAAACGTTGGGAGGGTGTCGCCGACGTCTCCGTAATCCCACTGCGGCCAAAGCCGCTATTCCACCGAACAGGGGAAAACTAGAGGGCTCAGGCACCGCGCTGGCGGTTTCGACCGTCCAACTGACCGTGGTGTTGACCGCGGAATATGACCCCGAAAGGGGACCATTGGACGCAAAGCCCAAGTTGATCGGCGATTGAGCGAGGAATGTCATTCCTCCCGTGTTGATACTGATCGGGTCGAATCCTGTCGGCACGATGAAATGCGCTCCATCGAGTGCAAAGCCGGATCCGGTAACTGATGTGCCGTTGCCCGAAGACCATGGGACGGAGGGATTGTTTGTATCGGTGGTCACATACTGGTCAAAACTACCGGCAGGAAGTGCATAAAACCGCCCGCCAGCGTTCGTTAAACTGGCGCTGCCACCGGAAGGAAAAGATGCGTTTTTTGTCCCACTCAGGGTGTCCGGTGCAACGCTGTAGCTTAAGGTGGTGTTCGTGCCGTCGAAAACGAAATCCAGCGTAATTTGGGACCATGCCGTCGAGGATAGTAGAAGGCTGAGGACACCGACGATCGGTGCAAACAGACTAGAAGTCTTGGTTCTGAGGGGCATGGAGGGCTCGAAGGCATTTTGCATAGCAGAAATTCATCAGGATTATTGGTAGTGGGGGCATTGGTCTGCGCGTAGGGGGGCCGCAGCGGGTTACCCGACGCCTAAGAGTGGGGAGAGCAGTTTTAAAGTAAAAAATTAGTCACTCGACTGGAGGAACGGCGCGTTCGGATCGTAGGCCGGATTCGACACAGGCATTTTAGCCCCCATGCGAGTTTGCCACTCACGCAATTTGCGACGAAGTTCGGTCGTCTTGGCAGAATTGGTCTCGGCCAAATTCGTAGTTTCACTGAGGTCCTCGCGCAGGTTGTAGAGCTCCACTTCGTCAAATTCGTAGAATTCGATGAGTTTCCAATCGCCATCGCGAATCGCGGCTCCCGGGGTCCAGGTGGATCCGTGGTAGTGGGGGTAATGCCAAATGATGGGGTCGCGGGAGACGGATGATTTGCCTTGAAGCAGAGGGAGGAGCGATTCGCCGTCCGCATGCAGTTCCGGACGAGACGGAAGTCCGGCGAAATCCAGCATGGTGGGAAAAAAATCCATGCTGACCACGGGGGTATCGGAAACGGACCCGGGAGCGGTGACGCCCGGAGCCCGCACGATCATGGGTTCACGGATGCCGCCTTCGTAAAGCCAGCCTTTGCCGGAACGCAGGGGCTTATTGCTGGTGGGGCCGGCTCGATTGCGGCCAAGAGTAGCTAGTCCACCGTTGTCGGAGAAAAAGATCACCACGGTGTTTTCGTCGAGGCTAAGCTCGTTCAATGTGGCGAGAATCGCCCCCACGCTATCGTCCACCGCCGCGACCATGGACGCGTAGTCGGGGGAATCTTGACGTCCGCGAGTTTCGCCGCGCCGTTCCGTGATGGGCGCAACGTCATCGGGAAATGAGGCAGCGGCCTTTTCCTGATAGTGAGGTAGGCGCTTCCGATAAGCCTGAATTGGGGTGTGGACGTTATAGTAGGACAGGTAGAGTAGGAACGGTTGGTCGGGTTTTCGTTCGTGCAGAAATTTTACGGATTCTGCCGTCAGGCGTTCGGTGAGGTATTCTTCTTTGTAATCCTGTTTCAGGTAGGGATTCTTCCAGGGACCGTAGTAGCCGCCGGGAGGCGAACCGACGTTGAATCCGCCGACGTTGATGTCGAAACCTTGGTCGGTGGGGAGATTGCCTTCGCCGCCCATGTGCCATTTGCCCGCAAAGAAGGTTTGATAACCCGCGTCGTGCAGCACCTCGGCAATGGTGACTTCATTCAATGCCAGTTCATCTGCGTCTTCGATTTGGAGGAAGCGGGGGTTATAGGCCTTGGCGGCTTCCATGCCGGGAATCCAATCGGTGATGTTCACTCGCACGGGATGGCGTCCGGTCAAGATACTAGCGCGGGTGGGAGAGCATCCCGGGCACGCCGCGTAA
>CAXBOL010000802.1:0-2817 GCA_963977295.1 uncultured Opitutaceae bacterium | reverse complement strand
GATGCCGTGGGACTCAAAGTGAGCCACCGGGTCGGGGAGGTTGAGGGCGGACACGTTGATCCACGATAGGTAGGTCGCTTCGTGAGGGGCTTCCAGTTTTACGCCGGGGATATCGGCGAGCGTGGTCGCGATGAGATCGCGGTTGGTGCGCAATACGGTGAGGAGCTCTTGGCGCCAGGCTTCGGAGTGCCCATAGGCGGCCTCACAGCCAGCGAAGCCGAGCGGGGTGACCTCTGGAACCAGTCCCAGTCCCGCACGATGGAAGCGTTGGCGGAGCTCGGGATTGGAAATAATGGCGAGCGTGCAGCCGAGACCTGGGACGTTGTAAGTCTTGCTCGGCGCCATGAGGGTGATGGTGCGGTCGGCCAGTTCGGGGCTGAGGGAGGCGCTCGGAATATGGCGCAGGGACTCATCGAGGATAAGGTCGCAATGGATCTCGTCGGAGACGAGTAGCAGATCGTGTTTGATCACAAATTCGGCCAGCCGATCGAGCTCCTCGCGGCGCCACACCCGAGCGAGGGGGTTGTGCGGGTTGCACAGGTAGAACATCTTGGTGGAGGGCGTTACCGCGTCTCCAAGCGCGTCCCAGTCGATGCACCATTTTCCGTCTTGCAGGACCCAGGTCGAGCGCACGGCGCGGCGTTCGAAGTGGCGACCCGCGGTAAGAAAGGGCGGATAGACCGGCGTGAGGGTGAGGTAATTGTCGCCTTCTTGGGCGAAGGCGAGGGCGGAGAGATTGAGGCCGCAGACCATGCCGGGGAGCCAGACAATCCAGTCGTCCTGGATGGCCCAGTCGTAGTGCGCCTTAAAGTTTTGGCGAATCGCATCGAGGGTGGAGGCGACCGGTCGGGCGTAGCCGAACACCCCGTGGTCCACGCGTTTATGCAGCGCATCCAGAATGGCGGGCGAGGATTTGAAATCCATGTCGGCGACCCACATGGGCAGGACGTCGCGGCCGGCATATTTTTGCCATTTTTGGGAGTCAGTCTCCAGACGGGGAAGAGAAGTGGTGAAATCGAAGGACATGAACATTCCAGATGTAAACGGCCCGGCGGCGGGCTAAAGCTCGGATTCACCCTCAAGGCAAATAAGTGCGGTGTTGTGCTGCTCGGTTCGGCTCGAGGCAGGCTTAAGCCAAGCGCAGAGGTTGATCGTAAATTCGGTAGATTTCATCGAGACTCTCCAGGTTACTCCTTTCGGCAAAGTCGAGAGGGGAGGGAGCTCCTGATACGGCCGTGCTCGCGGGTTTGAATGATTATGTGCTAGTCATCTGGCGGTGCGGCGCGTTGGGCCCTGAGCCACGCCAACGCGGGTTCCCGTGTTCTTTCGATCCAGAGCTTACCCAGTCGGTCCCCGACGATGCCGGAATACATGCGGCCAATGCCGTAGTGCAAAAGGGAGGGAGATACCAGTGCGGTGGCGCCAAGGACACGCCGAGGATCTTTGGCGATGTGATCCGCGTAGTGGAATAGGTCGAGAAACGACACATCAAAATCGGCCGAACCCATCTCTATCAGCACATCCCAATTTTGATTGTAGTCGGGATCTTCATAAAGTTCCTCCGCGAACTCTCGTAGGCTTTCATAGGTCACTCGCCCATTGAATCGCACGCAGAGCAACGAATTTCCGGGGTCGAAGATGATTTCGTGACCGCCAATTTCTTTTCTGATGACGTCGCGCATGGAGGCCTTGACGCCTAAAGCTGAACGTTCGCGCTAGCAAGTTGCGATTAGGCGGAGCGACGAGGTTGCCGGTTTAGGTAGTTCGGTTCGCGTCTCCTTCGTGAAGGAGCCCGCGACTGTGAGAGGTCGGGTGAGCACAGGGTTTTACTTAGTGGCGGATGTCCTCTAGACGGAAAACACCGTTGGCGTGTTACAGCGCTCGCGCGGAGGAGGTGACGCATTGATTCGCGCTCAGGCCGAATAAGGATTCGGTTTGGTGAACGGCCGACTTCGTGTCAGACTGTCCCGATGCGTCTTCTCCCACGTTTGATTCTGTTCGCCGCCGTGCTGTTGTCCTCGGTTATTTGCGCTCAGACCCAGACTCTGCCAGAAACGTGGGTGATCGGGACGCGAGAGGCACCGCCTTTCGTGATGAAGGACGATCAGGGGGAGTGGACAGGCTTAAGTGTTTCGTTGTGGAAACAGATCGCAAAAGACCTCGGCGTCGAAACCGAGTGGCAGGAAGTGAGCGACCCGGAGGCGTTGATCGATGGAGTCGCCGATGGCTCGTTGGATGCCTCGATCGCCGCCATCACAGTCACCGCCGAACGGGCGCGGCGGGTTGATTTTAGTCAGCCCTTTTTCACGTCCGGGCTCGGCATCGTGGTGCCCGCCACGAGCGATGAGGGGTGGTGGTCGTTGGTGCGTGCGTTGTTCTCTCTCGCCTTTATCAAGGTTGTTGCTGCGTTGTCGCTGGTGTTGCTCGCAGCGGGGGTGGGCGTGTGGTTTTTTGAACGACGAGCCAACCCCGAACAGTTTGGCGGCCCTCCGGCAAAGGGACTGGGCAGTGCGTTCTGGTGGTCGGCCGTGACGATGACGACGGTGGGCTACGGCGACAAATCTCCGCAGACGCTCGGTGGCCGACTCATCGCGCTCGTGTGGATGTTCACCAGTGTGATCATCATTTCGAGTTTCACCGCCCAGATCGCGTCGTCTCTGACGGTCAATCGCATCCAGACTGAGATTCGCCAAGTCGATGACTTGAAACGCTTCACCGTCGCTACCCTGGCTCATTCCGCAGCGGCCACTTGGATGGAAAATGAACGCATCCGGTCCGTTACCTTCGAAGACCTTGATGATGCGCTCGAAGCGGTGA
>CAXBOL010000801.1:0-2818 GCA_963977295.1 uncultured Opitutaceae bacterium | reverse complement strand
GCGGGTGGGCAGGGAAAGGAGATTGCAGACCTTCATCCTGAAAATCAGGTGGGGGGAACACGCGGTCAGACTTTGCACTAGCGGAGGAGTTAAGGGGGATTCCGTTAGCGTTAGGATTGAACTGACCCCAGCAGCTGTTCCCCGACCGATCGCAAACGCCGTCTTGTCATGCGATGTAATTCCGGCCATCTACCGATCATGCTGCGAAGCGCCTCGAGCAAGCTGTTTTTGTTTTCCATCGTGTTCGGCCTGATGTTCATCATCCAGCTCGGCACGGAAACGGTTCTCTTCACCAAAAGAGCGCCCCCAAAACGCGGAGAGCCGATCATCACCAAGGCGGAGAATCCTGAGGGCTATTGGGTAGCCCAAGGGATTTTCCTCGGCACTTCGGTCCTCGGCGTGGTCCTCGGCTGGGTGAAACGCCGCCGAGAATCGTGGGAGGACTAATCCCCGGCACGATGGGGCGATTCGACGGAGTGGTCCGAGAGGCTCAGGCTGGTCCGAGAGGGGCAATCCAAGAGGGTCAGGTTGGAATGGCGCTTAGTTAAGGGGGTTGATCGTCTATTTTTGTCGGCGAGATTTGGATACACACATTTGATGCCTGGATTTGGTCATGCGTTGGTAGACTTTGGGGCGTCGTTTGACTGCCCGAGGTTCGCTGCGATTGGGGCGCAAGGGGCAATCCGACGGAGTCAATACTTAATGATTGCGCTCGTTATCGACTCCTTCCATTTCATTTTATATGGAATATTTCGAAGGTTCTACCAGTTTCAACCAGAAGAATTAGGCATGGACTCTTTCTGGAGCGTTTTCTGTCGCGCCAACGTTCCCTGGGGCTCAACTAATTTAAAATGCAGAAGAATTCTAATACCTTACGAGGGCCTAAACTAACTCCGGAATTTGAAGCCGCTGGCTTCAGGCTGAATACTGGAATTCATGCCAAGCCGCAGCGGCCACATTGTCCAGAGTGCGGAAGTATTAATACGTATTTTCTTAAAAATCAGCACTTGTGGCAGTGCAATAGCACCAAAGGAGTCAGACTTCCGTTGGGAGCATTTAAACCGAAGTGCGCACACAAATTTAAGCTCGAAACAAATGCATAAAGAGAAACAAAAAAGAGAACATTCCGGAATGGCGCCTAGTTAGCACGGCAATCCGAGAGCGGGCAATCCGAGAGGGCGATCCAAGGACCTCATACCTTGACTTTTGACAAATGGAATCAATTCGCATTTTGATTCATTCGATTCTCGTCGAGTTCTCGTGTTTTTCGAGTTCGCTGATTCTCCGGCAAGCTGATTTATGGCTCGTGACCCGTTTTGTCAGGATTCAAGGTATGACGTCTTTGATCAGCTCCCATGGGTTCAGCTTAAAAACACTAAACGAATCGTCGTCAGGACCGGGTGAAAGTCGACGTGTTACCCTTTATGACAAAGCACATAAAAATTTGATTTCCGCCGAGCAGAGATGAGCCTTCTACCCCAAACCCCAAAGCCTGACCCCGTCGCCTCACCCCATTTCTGCCCCTCTGCGCTCGCTGACGACCGAATTTCACCTTTAACGTAGCTCGCATGTCGACGCCCCGGATGATTTGCGACGTAAAGGAATCTGAAAGACTGCTTTACCACTATACCTCACTCAGCCGCGCCAGGGACTTGATCCTACCGACCGGCAAGCTGCGCATGGGGCGATACAGCGGCACGAACGACCCGAAAGAAAGCAAGGCGTGGGAATTTGACCTAGGGACGAATCAGAATCGCGATCTTGGGGCCTACAGGGGCCGGGAGGTTTCCAACCGACTTTCGGCAACCCTCAAGGACCGGTGCCGGGTGTTGTGCTTTTCAATGGATACCGGCCCGCTGACAGGGAATTACCCGCACGAAATCCTTCAGCGTGGTTTCGCCTATCCGCGTATGTGGGCGCAGTATGGGGAGAAGCACACGGGTGTTTGCCTTGTTTTCGACAAGGCGATGCTAGAAGCCAAAATGAAGGCTATCGCAGAGCGAGCCACGCATGCTTTCGGCGGCAAGGTAACCTACCGAGATCGATCGGTAATTGGTCGCTTGGACGAAGGCGATTACATCATCAACATAGACTATCTGGAAACGCACGGCTTTGACGCCTACTGGAACCAGCACCTGGAGCAATTCCACCGCCGGCTGTTCTTCGAAAAACTCCAAGATTGGAAGGATGAGCGCGAATTTCGGTATGTGCTGTTTGTGGAACCGGAGGATGATGTGTATGTGGAGTTCGGCGACGCATTGGTGGGCGTGGTCTTCGGGGACGCGGTTGACGAGAAGCTTTCGGATGAGGTGGTCGAATTGCTGTTGCCGACGAAGGTTGAGATGACGGGACTGCGCTGGAAGAATTGCGCCCCGTGGTATGATTTCGGAAACTTCAAATACGACCGGCAGCTGCGAAAAAGCCCGTGGTTCAAAAAGAAGCCGGATACCCCGCCCTCACCCTGAACATGTGGGCGATCCAACGGGGTCATGTCGTGATATGTGAATTGCGGACTCGGTAGCGGGAAATGTTGTTGGTTCTACTGAGTGGGATGGTCAGGTAGGGGCTCAATGTGGATTCGCGGTATGTCATAAGTAATAGAAGTCCTTTCGTGACGAGCGGAGGCGCAAGGGCGGATCATGAAGAAGATTTCAAGTTGTCTCTGCGGCGTTCCGCGGGATGAAAATAATTTTCGTTTGGAATATTGGAATTCATAAGTCACGACATGACCCCGTTGAAGCGGCACATCGGACTGCCCCAAAGCCCCTTCGGATCGCCTAAGGGAGTTGGATCGTTTTTCCGGTTCGGGCGGACTCGC
>CAXBOL010000800.1:0-2828 GCA_963977295.1 uncultured Opitutaceae bacterium | reverse complement strand
GTCAAGAACGCGCAGGGACGCATCATTCGTCGGGGGGAACCGCTACCGCATTTCAACGAGGTCGACGAATGTGCCGGTCTCGATGGGCTGCTCACTTACCGGGTGCACAAAGCCCTCGGCCAGCCGGTCGAGAACACCCTGCATGATCTGCGCTGGGGCGACTACGATCAAAGCGGCACCACCTCCGACTACGTGTGGGTGTTCCTGATCTCCGGCAGTGCGCCACCCGCGCATCATATTGACGGCTACAAGGGCACGGAATCCTTCCGCCAGCCGCCGATGTATTTTCGCCTCGGGGGTGGCACGATTCGGGGCATTGCCCGCCCGGGCGAAATTGTCTGGAGCCGGGTCTTCGTCGCCCACGGCAAACTCAAAATGGACTTGGGTCGCGCCAAGGTGATTGAGCTGCCCCGCGCCGAAACCGAACGGCGCTGGCAGGAGACCACGCCCGAGTGGCCAATCATGCACGCGGTCACCTACGGAGTGTCCCGCGACCAGATGATGGCGCGTCATCAGGCCAACCACATCCAAGTCGTTTACGCCAATTCCGCCCAGGAGGCCGACTTGGCCCTCTACACCAAAGCTGCCCTTGCCGCCGAGCTGGGACTCGAAGTTTCGCTCTGTGGCACCAAGGCCAACGGAAAGGCTTTCTGAGATGAGTGCCGACTCCCACGCCATCATCCTCAGTCAACTCATCACGCTCTCGCACGAATTGGGCCGGGAAGATCGGGACCTCGCCATCTTAGGCGAAGGTAACACTTCGGCCCGCACCGGTGACGCCACTTTTTTGGTTAAGGCCAGCGGGTCTTCCCTCGCCACGATCACTCCGGCCGGCCTCACCGAATGCCGCACGGAGCCCCTCATCACCCTGCTTTCCCAACCCGCCGCCTCGGACGCCGACGTGGAGCAGATTCTTTTCGATTCCCGGCGGGATGCGACCACTCGCAAGCCATCAGTCGAGGCCATGTTTCACGCGTGGTTGCTCACGCTGCCGGGCGTCAATTTTGTCGGCCACACTCACCCGATTGCGGTAAACTCCCTCCTCAGTTCTCCTCGCGCCGGAGACTTCGCCTACCGCCGTATTTTCCCCGACGAAATTGTCTGCTGTGGATCCCGATCGGTGCTCGTGCCCTATTGCGATCCCGGACTGGCTCTGGCCCAATCCATTCGTGCCGCCGTGGAACGGCATCAACACCACACGGGCTTGGTGCCCCGCCTGATCCTCTTGGAAAATCACGGCATGATCGCGCTGGGCGGCACGCCCAATGCCGTGCTGGCGACCACCCTCATGGCGCAAAAAGCCGCCCGGATCACCCTCGGAGCCATCGCGGCCGGAGGGCCTAATTATCTGTCCGCCGCAGACGTCGAACGCATCGCCGGTCGCTCGGATGAACACTACCGCCAAAAAGCCCTTGGACTCTAAAACTATGCCTCATCAACACGTTACTTTTGCGTGGGACGACTCCCATGCCGCGTCACTCGATCCCGTGGGTCGTTTGGTTTACCGTTCCAATCTGCTGGGCCGTGACCAACGCATCACCAACACCGGCGGCGGCAATACCTCGTCCAAAATATGCGAGAACGATCCGCTGACCGGTCTGCCTGCCAAGGTGCTGTGGGTAAAGGGATCCGGCGGGGATTTGCGCACCAGCAAACGCGAAAACTTTGCCTCCCTCTACCAGCTGAAGCTGCAAGACCTGCAAGGCATTTACGCCGACCGGACGGATAAGGGGCTCAAGTCGGCCGCCGAAGACGACATGGTCGGCATGTATGCCCACACCACCTTCAACCTCAACCCTCGTGCCTCGTCCATCGACACCCCCCTGCACGCGTTCCTGCCCGGCAAGCATGTTGATCACATGCATCCCAACGCGATCATCGCCATCGCCGCGTCAAAGCACAGCGAGGCTTTGACCCAGGAAATCTTTGGCGGCGCGATGGCCTACGTGCCTTGGATGCGTCCTGGTTTCGAACTGGGGCTCGCGATGCAGGCCATCGCCCGGGAACAGCCGGACGTGAAAGCCATCATGATGGGTCAGCACGGTTTCATTTCCTGGGATGACGACGACAAGGCCTGCTACACCCTCACCCTCGATTTGATCGAAAAAGCCGCGACGTATATAGAATCCAAATACGAAGCCAACGGCGGCGATGCCGCTGCCTTCGGCGGGCCAAAATATCAAACGCGACCCGACCCCGAACGCCACGCGATCTTCGCCGAAATTATCCCTTGGTTGCGCGGACAGGTTTCGACCCAAAAGCGATTGATCGGCACGGTGCAGGACGACGCCAAAATTCTGCGCTTTGTTAATTCGCATGACGCTCCCCGTCTGGCGGAACTTGGCACTTCGTGTCCCGATCATTTCCTTCGCACCAAGATCAAACCACTCTACGTCGACTGGAATCCGCAGACCGAAGATACCGCCGCATTAAGGGCCAAACTCGCTGCCGGGCTCGCTCGTTATCGCCGCGACTACGCCGCCTACTACACCGCCTGCCAACACCCGAATTCACCGGCCATGCGCGATCCCAACCCGACCGTCGTGCTGATCCCCGGACTGGGCATGATCGCTTGGGGCAAAGACAAATCGGAATCACGCGTCACCGCTGAATTCTACAACTGTGCCGTCGAAGTCATGCGCGGAGCCGAAGCCATCGACACCTACATCGCCCTGCCGCCTCAAGAAGCGTTCGACATCGAATACTGGCTGCTCGAAGAAGCGAAACTGCAACGCATGCCGGCCGAGAAGGAGCTCGCCCGCCAGGTGGTCGTCGTCATCGGTGCTGGTTCGGGTATCGGCAAGGAAACCGCGCACCGCCTCGTCAAG
>CAXBOL010000799.1:0-2830 GCA_963977295.1 uncultured Opitutaceae bacterium | reverse complement strand
GAGCAGGCCCGGACTAAACTTGGTAGGTCTCCATCGGAACCGGATCGGTCACTTGCGTCTTTTCCGCCCGTTCGAGGATTTGGGCGGCGAACCACTTCCGCGCTTCAGGATCGCCGTGGGTCAGCACAATCGCCCGAGGGGTCGCTTGTAAGGCAAATTCCAGCAGTTCCTCGCGCTCGGCGTGGCCACTCAATTCGAATTTTTCCACCCGTGCTTTGATTTTTGTGCGCACGTGCAGAGTCTCGAAGAGAAAGTCGTCCCCGTCCTTGGTGGTGAGCAGTTTCCCTCCCGGCGTGTCCGGATCGCAGTAACCGACAAACCCAATCGTGTTGCGATGATGGCCAAGTAGACCAGATGCCAGCGTGTAACTTGGCGTGTTCTCGACCAACATACCGGAGCTCACGATATAAAGGGCGTTACGTTGGGGATCTTGCCCGGGATTAAGCTTACGGGGCAGGGACTTAAGTTTCAGTTCCTTGAGAATCGAGCGGCTGAAGTGAACGTGTTGGGTTTTGCGACTGGCTTCGTCGAAATAGTCGCACAGATCGAGACCGAGCCCCGAGCCAATGATGGGACAATCGACGAGTTTGCCGAACCGTCGCGCGTCATGCATGATCGTGAGGATTTCCTGCATCCGCCCGAGGGCAAAGACCGGCAGGAGAAACGAGCCTCCACGTCCGATGGTGTCGTTGATCGATTTGATGAGGCGATCGACCTCGTGGACCCGCTCCTGACCCAACGGGCGCTCGGTGAGTCCCCGTGTCGTCTCGGTAACGATGGTGTCGAAATGCCCCAGGGGAAACTTGGCGCCTTCGAGAGTGCGTAAATCGTCGAAGAGCACGTCCCCGGTGAAAAAAATGCCGCGATGCTTGTGACGAATTTCCACGGCAGCGGCTCCGGCCACATGGCCGGACCGATGTAAGGTGACCGTGATTTCGTCGCGGTGACTTTGATCCTGCAGCTTCTTGGGAACGCCAAAGTTCAGACCGCGCATCCGGGGCGCGCAGCGATCGATTTCGGCGTGATCGAACAGGGGGTAGTCCGGAATGTCTTGGTCCGCCTTTTGGCGTTTCATGACATTCGCCGAATTGTGCAACATGCGTTCGATCAGGATCCGGCTGGACGTCGACATCAGCACCGGCGCGTCCGGAAATTCACGCATTGCGACCGGCAAACTGCCAATATGGTCGAGATGGCAGTGCGTAATGATGATGTAGTCGACCCGCCGTCCGCGAATGGCCGAGAACTTTGGCGTCGCCTTTAGGCCAACGCCTTTGGGATTTAAACCACAGTCAATCAGGAGGTTAATACCGCCAATTTGGACAAAAAGCGCATTCGCGCCGATACCGCCATCGCGGTTAAGATCGATCAATTTCATTCAGTAAACAAGCAGCGAGGGCGAACGCTGGGGATGGGGCAAGACCTACTTTCCGGCGATCTGACGCGGAGCACTCAATCGAGCGGGCCGGGGATCTTCATGTCGAAGGGCGGCAACAGGGCGTGCACAGCATGGCCGAGCTCATCCCGCCCATGAAAACTCCCGACGACGCGCGCGTCACAACTCGTGATGTGGTAGCTATTGTAGGCGAAGGATTCTCCGGGTTCGAGGTGCGGGGTTTCTCCGACAATTTTGTCCCCCTCGAGCACGATCCGTTCGCCATCGACCTGTTCGAGGACCCATTTGCGTCCGATCAGATCGACCGCGACGGAGGACCCGTTGTAAATCGTCACAAAATACACAAACGCGTGGGGTTTATCTTCTGGTAGGCTCGAACCGCCCCGGTGATAGACCAAGCGGTCCAAGCGAGCCGTTAAGCCGGGTAATATCTGCGAAGTGGCCACACGGAGAAACAGATCAGCGGAAGAAAGCATGGCAACCCGGATCCAAAATTTGACGCAAAGTCCGGGTTCTCCAGACCTCACGACCGAGCAAATCGCACTCGGGACTTGCTTCAGCTTTTCCCACCGCCCCATAACCGAGTCAGATGGAAAAACTAGCCCTCCTTTCAGTCAGCGACAAAAGTGGTTTGGCGGAGTTCGCCACAGCCTTGGTTCAGCAGCACGGGTATCGATTACTCTCCACCGGTGGCACAGCCAAGTTGTTGGCCTCCAGCGGTCTGCCGGTGACTGAGGTGAGTGAACATACGGGGTTCCCCGAAATGATGGAAGGTCGGGTCAAAACCCTGCATCCGAAGATTCACGGCGGACTGCTCTGCCGTCGGGATAAAGCCGATCATTTGGACGCGGCCAAAGCCCACGACATCGCGTTGATCGATTTGGTCGTGGTGAATCTTTACCCGTTCGAAGCCACGGTGGCAAAACCCGACGTGACGCGTGAAGAGGCCATCGAAAACATCGATATCGGCGGACCTTCGATGCTGCGCAGCGCGGCGAAGAACCATGAAGCGGTTACGGTGGTTTGCGATCCGTCTGACTACGACGGCGTGCTGGACGCCATCGGCGATGAGTCGAAACTCGGTCCTTTGCGCCGCAAGTTGGCACTCAAAGTATTTCAGCGCACAGCCAGTTACGACGCAGCGATTTCAGCGTATTTGGAAGCGAACGCCGACGAACCCGATTTGGCGGCCCTGAGTGGGTTTCCCCGCACCCTGAAAATCGAACTCACCAAAACGCAGGAACTCCGCTACGGCGAAAACCCCCACCAAAAGGCCGCGCTCTACGGCACGTTCCACGATCATTTCGAGCAGTTGCAGGGCAAGGCCCTGAGTTACAACAACCTGCTGGATATCACGTCAGCCGCGTATCTCATCGGCGAATTTGAGCGCCCCACGGTAGCGATTCTGAAGCACACCAACCCTTGCGGCGTGGC
>CAXBOL010000798.1:0-2842 GCA_963977295.1 uncultured Opitutaceae bacterium | reverse complement strand
CCACGCCCGCCACTTCCTCCGAGACCCGCCCCCCCAATGTTCTCCTCATTCTGGTGGACGACCTAAAGCCCGTTCTGGGCGTTTACGGCGATACCACCGTCAAATCCCCCAATCTCGACCGTCTCGCCAACCGCGGCATGCGGTTCGATCTCGCCTACTGCAATCAGGCCGTCTGCGCGCCTTCGCGCAACAACCTCATGCTTGGCGCGCGCTCGACCTCCACCGGTCTCTACTCGCTCGGCCTGCCCTTCCGGTCCGCCTACCCCGACGCCGTGACCATGCCGCAGTATTTCACGGCTCACGGCTACTCCGCCGCTTCGATCGGCAAAGTTTTCCATGTCGGCCATGGCAACACCGACGACACCGCGTCCTGGACCGAGCCCTACCACTTCGACAAAGTCGTCGACTACGTCCTCCCCGAGAGCACCCACGGTCAGCTCACCCGGGAAGAAGCATTCTTCACCAACGCCGAAACTGGCGTGCCCAACAAATCCCTGCCACGCGGCGCCGCGTGGGAAAAAGCCGATGTGCCCGACAACGCCTACGCCGACGGACGCATCGCCGACGAGGGCATCAAGCGCTTGACCGGTTACGCGGGACGCGAGCAGCCGTTCTTCCTCGCCCTCGGGTTCACCAAACCACACCTCCCTTTTAACGCACCGACCAAGTATTGGAACCTTTACGACCCCGCCAAACTTCCCCTCGCCGAGTATCAAGATCGTCCGGTGGGCGCCCCGGACTACGCCCACAAGGCCTTGGGCGAAATGGCCCAATATTTTCCAGTGCCCGAAAACTACGAAGGCATCCTCGAAGAAGATCTCCAACGTCAACTCGTCCACGGCTACTACGCCTCACTTTCGTTCATGGATGCCCAAGTAGGTCGCGTCCTCGACGCCCTCGACCAACTCGGGCTCTCCGAAAACACCCTCATCGTGTTGTGGGGTGACCACGGCTGGCATCTCGGTGATCACGGTTCCTGGACCAAGCACAGCAACTACGAACAAGCTAATCGCATCCCCCTCGTGTTCGCCGGACCCGGCGTCGGCGTGCCCCACCGTTCGACCATGGCCCTGGCTGAAACCGTCGACATTTATCCGACGCTGGCCGAGCTCGCCGGTCTCCCTCCCCCCGCCGCCACTGTGCCACAACCATTCGACGGCAAGAGCCTCGTCCCGGTCCTGCACGATCCGTCCGCGATGGTGCGTGACCACGCCTACCACTCATTCCCGAAAGGCTCTAAAAAGCAAAAACTCATCGGCCGCGCCATTCGCACCGCCCGCTATCGTCTCGTCGAGTGGAAAGAGCCCGGCGCGCCCCCCGCGACCGCCGAGTATGAACTTTACGACTACGAGACCGATCCCTTGGAAACCAGGAATCTCGCCGCCGATCGCCCCGAGGTCGTGGCCGAGTTGATGCGCACCCTGTCGACTTTGCCCGAAGCCAAGGCTCAGCGCTCCCGTTAACCGCTCACCGAATGGCGGACTCACGCCCGAACATTCTCTTTGCCATTGCCGATGACTGGTCATTCGGCCACGCGGCCGCCTACGGGTGTTCCTGGGTGCACATGCCCGCGTTTGATCGCGTTGCGGCCGAGGGGTTGCTGTTCAATCGCGCCTACACCCCCAACGCCAAATGTGCACCTTCCCGTGCGGCCATCCTCACCGGGCGCAATTCGTGGCAACTCAAGGAAGCCGGCAACCATGGCGGTTTCTTCCCGCCTGAATTCAAGGTCTTCCCCGAGGTGTTGGCCGAAGCAGGCTATCACGTCGGCCTCACCGAAAAAGGCTGGGCCCCCGGCGTGGCCCTGACCGCCGAGGGCGCCCCGCGTCCTCTTGTCGGCCGGAGCTACGATGCGCGCCAATGCACCCCGCCCACACCTGATATTTCCAGCAACGACTACGCCGCCAATTTCGTCGATTTCCTCGACGACAATCCCGACGATAAACCGTGGTTCTTCTGGTATGGCTGCATCGAACCCCACCGCGGCTACACCTATGGCAGTGGGGCCAAACTCGGCGGCAAAAAAATCAGCGACATCGATCACGTGCCCGGGATCTGGCCAGACAACGAAGCCGTGCGTAATGACCTTCTCGACTACGCCTTCGAATCCGAACACTTCGACCACCACCTCGGCCGCATGCTCGCGGAACTCGATCGTCGCGGGTTGGCTGAAAACACCCTCGTCGTGGTCACGTCCGACAACGGCATGCCCTTTCCCCGCGCGAAAGGCCAGGAATATGAGATTTCCAACCACCTCCCGCTGGCCATCCGTTGGCCCGCCGAGATTAAGCAACCGCATCGCACTATCGACGACTTCGTCAGCTTCATCGATTTTGCCCCCACCTTTCTCGCCGCCGCGCAGATCAAATGGCACGCCGCGGGTATGGCGCCCACTCCCGGCGCTTCGCTGTTCGACTGTTTCCACGCGACCGACACTTCAGCGCGCGATCACGTCCTCATCGGCAAGGAGCGCCACGATGTGGGCCGTCCCTTCGACGCCGGTTACCCCATTCGCGGTCTACGCGAAGGCGACTGGCTCTACCTGCACAATTTCACCCCTGAGCGCTGGCCCGCCGGCAATCCAGAAACCGGATACCTCAACTGTGACGGCAGTCCGACCAGACTTGATCCCGCGCAAGCGCACTATTGGCAAAACGCCTTCGGCAAGCGTCCCGCCGACGAACTTTACCACATCGCCTCCGATCCCGACTGTCTCCGCAACCTTGCTGGTGAATTCGCCCACACCGCGCGGCAGCGGGACATGCACGACCGACTTTTCGCTCGACTCGCCGCTCAAAATGACCCCCGCCTAACCAACGGCCCTCAAATCGACGAGTTCCCT
>CAXBOL010000797.1:0-2847 GCA_963977295.1 uncultured Opitutaceae bacterium | reverse complement strand
AGTGACTCATGTGAGCAGTTGATATTCAACGACTTAAAGTGAGACGCTATTGGGGGAAGCGCCCCCCTCCCCTTTTTGCCGCAGCCAGAATCACGACGCACGACATTTGACTTCGTCGCTCAACCGTCCCAAAATGACCGACTTCATTCGACCTTAGATTCGGTTCTACTAGACGCTTACGTCAAAGTCTGTATCGCCATCCGCCACCTCTTCTCATCGTGCAAATTCATCGTGAACAAATTCGCCTCCAATCGGACGAAACTTTTAGATTGCTGCGTTGGAGTCGCAGCGTGGCCGAAGTGGAAACAATCTCGGGATTGGGTCGGATCAGTAAAGTGGAGGGACAAGGGGACCACTGGCACTATCATCCGGCCTTGGAGCTGACTTTGATCAAAACGGGTGGAGGCACGCGCTTGGTCGCCGACGACATCGATCTTTTCGAAACCGGCGACCTGGTCCTCATTGGCCCCAATGTGCCCCACTACTGGCAAATGCGAGGGGCTTCATCCGGATTAGCAGTGCAATGGGACTTCCCGGAAGAACACAGCATTTGGAATCTTCCCGAAGCTAACCTGTTGCACCGACTTATCGAGTCCTCCCGACGGGGGTTGCATTTATTTGGATCCACGGCCAAGGAAATAACCCAACTCATGGAGCAAATTGTCCGGGATGACGGCCTCGGCCGCTTGGGGTTGTTCATGCAGATTCTCGGTAAGCTTTGTAAGGCCCCTTCCCGTGATTTTAAGTTTCTTTCCGCACAATCCTTTTCCATTTCCAGCACCCCTGAAACTCAGGAGATCATTCAACGCGCGGTGAGCTATATTTTGGCCCACCATCGCGAAGAAGTCAGCTTGGCGGATCTGTTGAAGCTGACCGGCATGAGCCGCGCCACCTTCGCCCGGCAGTTCCTGCTCCACGCCGGCAAACCGTTCTCGACCTTTCGCAATCAGGTTCGACTCCAGGCCGTCTGTCACGCGTTACGTGATACCAACGAACCCATCAGTAACATCGCCTTGGATCACGGGTTCAACCAACTGTCGTTCTTCAACCGATTGTTCCACCGCGAGTTTGGCATGAACCCCAGCGACTACCGCAAGCGACAACGCCACACCGCCAGCCCGCTTTGATCACGTCGCCCGACACGATCTCTGGAAGCAGAGTGAGGGAATGTCGGGAGATCAACCGGTGGAGTGGAAACCGAAAGTACGATTGGGTCTGCTTTAAGGCTGATACGAAAGTGCTAGGCTCTGAGACTTGGGATGGAGACGGAACTCACCCCGACTGCTAGCATGCCCACGACTCGAGAAACACCTTGTTTTTCCTTGAACATTTCATGGTTCGAGAAAACCCGATTCCCCAGCGACTTCGACTCAATTTTGTATGAAAACTCATCGCCTGCATCGTCTCTTCAATTTCAAATCCAACCGCTGCTTCGACGTTGCGGTTGACCATGGTTTTTTTAACCAACCCGGGTTTCTCACTGGCATCGAAAACATGCCCAAAACCATCAGCACACTGGTCGAAGCCGGCCCCGATGCTGTCCAACTCACCGTCGGCCAAGCCCGCCACCTGCGCCGCACGCTCGGGCATCCTACCCCAAGCCTGGTCCTGCGCACCGATGTCGCCAACGTCTACGGCAAGGAACTACCCGACGCCCGTTTCAGCATCATGGTGGAAGACGCCATTCTTCAAGCCGTCCGTTTCGACGCCGCTTGCGTCTGCGTAAACCTCTTCCAGATACCTGGAGCACCGGACGTCCACCGGGAGTGCGTGCTCAACATCATGAAACTCAAACTCGCCGCCGACCATTACGGCATGCCCATGATGGTGGAGCCGCTGGTGTTCGCCCCCAATGCCGTCGCCGGCGGTTACATGGTCGATGGCGACGTGGTGAAAATCAAACACCTCGTGCGCCAGGCCGTCGAACTCGGCGCGGATGTCATCAAAGCCGACCCGACCGCCGACGCCGAGGACTACCACCAGGTCATCGAGGTGGCCGGCGGCATCCCGGTGCTGGTTCGGGGCGGCGGTAAGGTCAGCGACGAGGAAATTTTCACCCGCACTCGTCAGGTGCTGGCTCAGGGCGCCTCGGGCATCGTCTACGGTCGCAACGTCATCCAACACACCTCCCCCCTTGGCATCACCAAGGCACTGATGGCGGTCGTGCACGACAATGCCTCGGTGGAGCAGGGTCTCGAGATCGTCAAACAACACTCCTGATACGCGTTCATGCCCCCGACGGAGCAGTCCCCCACCGTGTCCGCCGACGTGATCTTCGACGCGCTGCGTGCCGCCGTCGGTCCGGAGCACGTGCTGACGACCTTGGAGGACATCATTCCCTACGGGTTTGATGGCACGGCGGCCCTCAAGCAGCGTCCGCTGGCGGTGGTCTTTCCTTCCACCACCGCCGAGGTCGCCGCCTGCATCAAGGTCTGTGATCAACACGATCTGCCCGTCCATGCCCGGGGTTCCGGCACCGGCTTGAGTGGAGGCAGCGTTCCCCTCCGCCACGGCATCGTGCTGTGCCTGACCCGCATGGACCGGATCCTGAAGGTCGACCCCGCCAACATGACCTTGCACGCCCAGGCCGGCGTCGTCACCCAGGTCATTGCCGAAACGGCCGGCCAACACAGCCTGTTCTATCCCCCCGATCCCGGCTCGATGAAGATCAGCACCATCGGTGGCAACGTGGCCGAAAACTCGGGCGGCCTGCGCGGTCTCAAATACGGGGTCACGCGCAATTACGTCATGGGGCTCACCGTCGTCATGGCCGATGGCTCCGTCGCCCGGTTCGGCAATGCCTGCGTCAAGGATGTCGCGGGCTACTCCATGCGCGACGTTTTCATC
>CAXBOL010000796.1:0-2852 GCA_963977295.1 uncultured Opitutaceae bacterium | reverse complement strand
GGCCATATTTCCAGATGCGTGACGAAGCGACGGGCGTGAGTCAAAGCAGTGTAGCCAAACACCCCGGAGATCAGCACCAGTCCGGCGGCTAAACTGATCATTAACCCGGTGAAAGCTTCACCTTGGACCCACCGATACAGGACGAAGATCAGCAGCGATGTCGTCGCCAAGGTGGAAATACCTAACCCAGCCAGGGCCATCTGTCGCATGGCTGGGCCAGCGTTGTGGTGGTAGAGGAGTTGATGGGTGGACGTGTCGGACGGCTGGGTTGGCACAGTAGCCGCATCTTAGGGTGAGCCGATGGAAGCTGCCATACGCATACCTGCGTAATTCGGCAGGGAGGTGCACAAAAAAACCGCCGTGATACACGGCGGTTTCTGAAAATTGAGGGCTGAACCGAAGCTAGACCTTTTGGACCAAGCCAGCCTTGATGGCTTTGACGGAGACCCAGAGGCGCTTGATGCTGCCGTTGGGAAGTTTGACGCGGATGCGCTGCAGGTTTGGGCGGAACTTACGCTTGGTGACCTTGGTCACGTGCGTTCCGATACCGCCGCTTTTCTTAGCGACACCTTTGCGATGAATGATACTCCCGGTGGTGGGACGTTTTCCAGTGATGGCACAAATTCGGGACATGGCTTTCTTCAGTTAAAAGGTTGGGAATTAAGGAATCGGTCCGACCTAAGGCAAGGGGAATTTTAACTCTCTTTGCGCCAAGCGGTCAGAACTTGGAATTTTTGACCAAGCGCCGAGGGATGAAGTAGTTGTAAAAGTCCGGCTTTGCGGGGCGTCATGCCTCCAGCCTCCGCCGCCATGATTTCGGCTAATGCGTTCGCTGCTTTTTTTACGAAAAATGCTTCTTGAGACAGAATCGAATGCGTTTCGAAGCCGGATTCCGTCAAAGCACGGGAGATCCAGTCCCAACAAACATGGCAAGTGAGGTCTTGTTCCCCCGGAAAAGACAGCAGGTCGTGGCTTTGTTGATGTGACCGATAGGCCCGAACCGTGCCCTGGGGGCAGGCCTGGGTGAGTTCAGCCCAGGATTTTCCGTAGTCGAAGGCGTAAAACGATCCAAACCATCCCGGTTTCGCAATCGTTCGGGTCAACGCGGCGGCTCGGCGTGGGAGGTCGAGATGGTATCCCACCGGCAGGTTAGACGGGAGATCCGGGGATGGCGCTCCCACCGTTCGATGTGTTTCGGTCAATTGGTCTGCTTCCAGTTTTACGCCGATTTCGTTCCAACCGTCTGCACTGCGGACAAATCGAGCACAGGGTTGGGCGTCGAAAAGTTCATTTGAGAAGACCACGTTCGGACCCTGCAAATCCAGTGATTGTGCCACCGCGATCGGTCGAATCGCGGCAAAAGGATGCGGCACTTTATCCAAGATGCTACGGCCTGATTCCGCCCCGATTTCGACGAAGGTGAAACGTGCCGGATCTTGACCACGCTGTTCCAGATCTCCCAGCACCGCCGCGAGAACAAGTTCACCGAAAACGGGACCGAGTGAGCTGGCGGTGAAAAAATCAGTGCCCGGACGTTGGCCCACGCGATCTTTATCCCGGCGATAGTAGCCTACACCAGGATGATACAGGGCAATTGCCATGAAATCTTCGAACGTGATAAATCCGTTCTCATCCGCCGCCGAACGAAATGCGGCGACAAAAGTGGGGTGGAGGGAAGAAGAAGGCGATGAACCCATTTACAAGTGCGATGCTTTGGGCACAGTGCCGGGAATGCTCAAACGGATTTTGACCATTTTTCTCGGAATGCTGGCGGGGAGTCTTCTCGCCATGGGGGTGGTTCACGTGTCCGCGTTGTTGGGTTGGGGGCGGAATTCAGAAGCCGATGAGTCAGCTGCTTACATCAGTGAGGTGCTTCGTTTGGTGGAAAAAAACTATGTCGATGAGACTTTGACCAACCCCAAGGACCTCACTGCGGCAGCGCTAGCAGGGATGTTGTCGGGATTGGATCCGCATTCCGATTACATGCGTGCGTCGGATTACACCCACCTGCAGGAAGATCTCGACAGTGAATTTGGGGGCATTGGCGTGCAGATCGAACGCCGAGACGGGCAGGTCGTGGTGATCGCTCCGATCGCGGGGACACCGGGAGCCCGGGCTGGGATTTTGCGGGGAGACCGGGTGGTCGAAGTCGACGGGGAGTCGATGCGAGGACAATCCATCGATCGCGTGGTGGGCAAGATGCGCGGTAAACCCGGAACGCCAGTCGACGTGGCGTTTGAACGCTCGGGCACCGAAGATTTGATTCAGTTAACTCTGGTTCGGGAAAAAATTCGGGTCGAAAGTGTGACAGATGCGACCCTTGTTCGCGATGGGATCGGTTATTTGCGCCTGACTCAGTTTGCCGAACCCACCGCCGAGGAATTGCACGAGGCTTTGGCTAAATTGGAGGCAGAGGGAATGAAGGCGTTGGTGTTGGACGTGCGCAATAATCCGGGCGGGTTGTTGAGCTCAGTCGTGGCGGTGCTGGAGCCCTTTTTCGCCCAAGGAGAATTGTTGGTTTATACCCAAGGACGGGATTCAACCGACCGGGATGAGTATCGCTCGAAAAATTCCGCGCCACCGAAAACATGGCCGATTGCGGTTCTGATTAATGCGGGTAGTGCCAGTGCTGCGGAAATTCTGGCGGGCTCGCTCAAAGACTCGGGTAAAGCGGTGATCGTGGGTGAACGGTCGTTTGGCAAAGGCTCTGTTCAGAGCGTATTTCGTCTTCGTGCGGGGGAGGCTATGCGACTGACCACTGCCCGCTATTACACTCCCAGCGGGGTCACTATCCACGAACAGGGGGTGCCGCCTCAAGTAGAGGTCATCATGACCCCGGAGGAGGATGGCAA
>CAXBOL010000795.1:0-2852 GCA_963977295.1 uncultured Opitutaceae bacterium | reverse complement strand
TAACCTGGTGCAAGATCCGGCAGAGAAAAACAATGTCGTCGCAACGCATCCGGCAATCGTCGATGAATTGCAGGATAAGCTCACCGCAATCGTTGGCCGGGGGCGACTCACGCCGGGGCCGGTTCAGAAAAACGATACGGATTGGTGGGATGACCTGACGTGGATGACGGCGGACGAGTATCGAGCATTGCAAGCGCCGTAGGTCACAGGTTAATTCCAAAGCGTTTTCTGCTTCGCTCGATTTTTATCTAATCCTTTCATTTCCCCTCCTCGCATGACCCGTCGTCAATTTAGTCAAGTTACCGGACTCGCCGCACTCGCGGTTGCCACTCGTCAACTCACCGGAGCTTCCGCCGCGGCAGCACCCAACCCTGCGGCGCGCCCGCCGGTGCACTTTTTTTCGAAACACTTCCAGTTTTTGGATTATGAGGAAATGTCAGAAGCGGCCGCGAAAATCGGCTGCGATGGGTTGGAGTTATCCGTGCGACCGCGAGGGCACGTGGAGCCGGAAAACGTCAAACGTGATCTGCCGCGGGCCGTGAAAGCGATGCAGGCTCACGGGCTAAAGCCGCTGATGATGGCGACAGCATTGGCCAGTCCACAGAGCCCATTTGCCGAAGACGTATTAAAAACCGCGGCGGACGAGGGCCTGCGTTACTATCGACTGAGTTACTACGATTTCGAGAAGGGGGAGAGTTGGAAACAGTGCTTGGATCGGGCGCGCGCGGAGTTCGCTGGGTTGGCTAAATTGAATGCACGGTATGGGTTGCACGGCGCGTATCAGAATCATGCCGGAGACCACGTGGGATCGTTCATTTCCGATGTGGCATATCTGCTGGATGGCACGGATGTGCGATGGCAAGGCTCACAATACGATATCCGCCACGCGACGGTTGAAGGCGGCACGGCCTGGCCGTTGGGATTGCGACTGTTGAAGGATCACATTCGCACCATTGTGTTGAAGGATTTCAGGTGGGAAGAAACTGCCAGCGGTTTGAAAGTGGTAAACGTTCCGCTCGGCGAAGGGGTGGTCGACTTCAAGCGGTATTTCAAACTACTCCGCGAATATGGCATCAACCCGTTGATCTCGATGCATGCGGAATACGAATTGGGCGGAGGGGAAAAAGGGAATAAAACTCCGACTTGGCCCAAAGAAAAAATTCTAGCGTTCTATCGTCGCGACATAGAGACGTATCATCGGCTCTGGGATGAGAGTTTTGCATAGTGCCGACGGCATTTGAGAATCAGACGTTGGGGCAAGTTGTATTGGGGGCGGGAGTGACTGTCTTGTCCGCCATAGTTCCGCCAACCGGGACGAAGGTGGCTGCTGCTGAGGTGGAAAGGTGCCGGAGGCGGTTCAGACTTCGAGGTGGAGGGCGTATGCGGTGCTGAAGGCCGCGCTCCTGGATCGAGCCAACCGGACAGTGCGGGCTTGCGCACCGCACCAGGTTCTCCTTTCGCCTCCCGACCACACTAATTCCTATTATTTCAAGCTCTTGGTATGACTGGAACGATGCAGTCTCTCGGCGGGCAACAGATTTTCTCATCACAATCGATCGCCGGAGGCTGCGGCCGCACAAGTCGTCTCACCGCTACGCAACCGAGTTTCTCTGGCACTGCGGTCGCTGGGGCAATCAGTCAAACCACTCGTCGTTGGGATCGAAGGTGGGCACGGGGATGTTGACGATCTTAAGCTGGCCGATGGCGCGGTGCCGGCAGCCCGGTTTAATCAAAATCGTGGTCATGGGTTTGACCGGAAAAAGTTCCCCATCGAGCTCCATGTGACCCTCGCCTTCGAGCACGAGATAGATCTCCGTCAGCTTCTTATGGTAGTGGGTTTCAGTGTCCGCTTTGATGTCGACGAGGTGAATCGACGCGACGGGATTGTCGGGGGTGACAAAGGCACGGCGGGTTTGGCCGCACGGGCAAGGCACCGGGGCAATGTCAGGTAAGTGAGTGATGACAAAATTAGGCATGGTAAAATCGAGGATGCGAAGGCTTCAAATCGTGGTTCGAAAAGGCTCCGCCCATTCGAACCTGATAGTGCATGATGGAGGTTGCCTGGTTATTCCTTGAAGAAGTCGATCGGGTTGACGGTGAGAGTTGAGGCGGTCGGTTTGCCGTTTTCGAGGGCGGGTAGAAAAGTGGTTTCCTGCACGACCGCTCGGACCCGATCGGGCACGATCTGGTTACCCGATTTTATTGCGAGAAGTTTCCCCGTTTCGTCGAGTTCGACGGTAACCGGATAATTGAAATCCTTGGGGTTCTTGCTGGAGCGGAGGGCTGCCGGCGCAAACTCCCAGGCTGGTTTGGCGGGCACGGAAGCGCGGCGGTTGAGCCCCTGACGGTCCAAGTTGACAAACTCGCGCGCTTCAGCGGCGGTCAGTTCGTAGTGTTTGTCGGAGAGGTTCGTCGGGATTTCTTCTCCATAGCTGAAAAGAAAAACTTTGGTGTCCTGGATTTCGAAACCGGGAGGGAAGCCGAAATGATTGATGGAGACTTTCCGGGGCTTGGCGTCGACCTGACCCACGTGTTCGTAGAAACTCATGTCATGGAGCGAATCTTTGTGATTTATGCGCACCAGTGCGACGACGTAGGCGTTGGCAATAGGGGTCGGAGACGAGAGTTTGAAGGATATGGTGATGGCGTCGAAATCCCCATCTTCGTCGTCGTAGTAGGGATCCACATCGAAGATATCCGAATCCATCAGACTTTGGACCTGATCCAAGTCATTTGAAATCTCGTTAAGTTGCTCGTTTAATTGGCTCTCGGTGGCCGCTGCTTCCGCGCGGATCTGAGCAGTTTCCCCGTTTTGAGCGGTGGAGGCTGCTACTGCGGCTTGCTGACTCAAT
>CAXBOL010000794.1:0-2854 GCA_963977295.1 uncultured Opitutaceae bacterium | reverse complement strand
TAGCAAGTCCTTGCCCTGCTCCATCAGATTGTGGACCGGATTATCGCCCCGATCGAGCCCCGGCACCGCCCCGCTGGAGACGAGTGCTTGCCAAAGTTGCGGCGACTTCAGGAGGCGACCCAGTAGGTCAGGCGTCAGCAATTGCTCGACCGAGCGCACGTTTTCGTAGGAGTGCGTGAAATTGAGGTCATCACCCACGTGCACCGGCTGCGCCCCCGCCAGATCGAGCACCTCCAAGCGACCCAAGGTCAGATCCAGCCGGCGAATCATCACCTGAGAAGGACCTTCACCGATCACCGGCAATCCCGCCACGGCGTAGACTGGATGATCCTCTGCGGTGGGAGTGTTGATCGCAAACGAGGCCCCGAAGGCATCGAGATTCGATTTTCCCGAGGCATCCACCGCTAGCACGAGTTTGGTAATGTTGAGAGTCAGGCGCTCGATGACCAATTCGCTACGCGTCACACTGCGCACCTGCACCACTCCGTCGAAGTTCGCCACTTCGGCAAAGACGTCCCCCCCAAACCGAGCAGGATTGCGCAGGTGCAGATTCCCCCCTTCAAACGAACCCGTGAAAGGGTTGCCGGCCAAACGATCCAGCCGCGTGGGAAATTCGGATCCGCCCTGCATCGCGTTTTGAGCCAATTTCGGCAAAAACAGCATCCACGCGAGCACGACCAGCGCAGTCAGCACCAGCATGAGCCCGATCAACTTGGGCAACACCCCGCCGGCGGCTGAACGGAGATGGAGCGGTTTGGGGGGCATCTTCACGCGAAATTCTCCGTCACGAGCAGGAGCGCGGGGCCAGCCGTGCTGGCTGTGGCCGTAAACTCACCGGCGAACGGTAACAACACATTGTCGCCGCGCGTGAGTTTTTCGCCATTGGGAGCATCGATCGACACTTCGCCGGTCACCATGCTGAGCAAGCGCGGTTGCTCGCCCGCCGCAAACGTCACGCGTTCACCTGCGGCCAACGGCAGTCGGCGAATCCGGAATTCCGCGCTGTCCGCGATGATCGCGGCTTCACTGGCTGCGGGCACGGCAGCGGGTTCGACCACGTTCCAGTCAATCGAGGCCAACGATTCGGCCACGTGCAACTGCCGCGGTTTGCCGTCGAGACCGACTCGACCCCAGTCATAGACTCGGTAGGTCGTGTCGGAGTTTTGTTGAATCTCCAAAATCAGATTGCCGCCATCAATCGCGTGAATCGTGCCACTGTGCACCAAAATCGAGTCGCCTGGTTGGACCGGAAAGCGGTGCACACACGACTCGAGATCGCCATCGACCAAAGCTTGGGCGAACTCCCCTCGCGTCGCCCCGGCCTTGAGCCCCACGATCAGATTTGCTTCGCTCGTGCAATCGGCGATGAACCAATTCTCCGTCTTAGGCTCACCGCCCATGGCAGGAGCAATGTCCGCCGGCGGGTGCACTTGCAGGCTCAAGCGTTCGCGGCAATCAAGCCATTTGATCAAAATCGGAAACGGTCGATCGAGCGGCCACGAAGGGCCCATGATTTCGGCGCCATGCTGCGCCAAGGCCTCCCGAATCGAAACGCCATCCAGGCTGCCCCCGCTCAAAACGGATTGCGCTTCCGGGCGATCGACGACCTCCCAGCTTTCGCCGATAGGGCCGGAACGAGGCAAAGCCCGCCCCAAAGAGGTTTCAAGGCCCCTACCGCCCCAGACGCGATCTTGGTAAAGAGGTTGGAAACAAAGCACTTCTTTCATCGGTTTTTTCGGCGTGAGAGGAATTGGTCTACAGGAAGATTTACATTTGACCGGTGCCCGGACAGGGTTGGAATTTACCTTCGTCGCTCCGAATCAATGCGTTGAAGCGACCAACTCACATGGCCAAGTCACGGACTTCAAACTCAAACCAAAAGCCAGCAGGCTTTCAATCCCCTCGATATCGCCCTCGTTGGGGCGTGGCGACACTCTGTCTTATTCTCGGTCTTTGGCTCACCGTGGCATATCTCGATTACAGCCCTTTGCAAGAAGGCTACATTTCGAGCAACTCGACCGGTGGGGGGGAAATGAACTTGGTGGGGAAAATCGGCGCTGACGTTGCCCGGTTCAGTTTTATCTGGTTTGGCCTCGGCGCTTGGTTGATTCCGTTTTTCTCATTCTGGTCCCTTTTCGTCGCGATCCGGAGTTCCCGTCGGCTCGCGTTCACTCGCTTCACCGCGATGCTCCTGTGTGGACTGTCCGCCTGCGGTTTGGCGGCCATGATCAAGCTGGATTCGTTCGCCAACAGTCAATATTTCCCCCAAGGCCGTCTCGGCGGCAATGTCGGTTACGGGGTGTATGACGGCTTTCTGGCCGAAACGGTGGGCCTCTTCGGCACCGCATCGCTGCTGGTCACGGTTTACGTGGTCGGGCTGTTCTTTGTGCTCACCCGTGATATCGCCGCCTTGATCGAAAGGGTGGTGCAGAATTTTCATGACTGGCGCGCCACCCGCGCCGAGAAGGCAGCCGCCCGCCGCGAAGAAAAACGTCTCGCCAAGGAAGCTCGCGCCAAGGCCAAAGCCCAAGAGAAGGAAGCCCGCCTCCAAGCCAAACTCGAGGCTAAGGAAAACGCCGCCGCCGAAAAGCAGGCTAAGAAAGACGCCGCCAAAGCTGAAGACGTGTTGCTCAAGGACATCAAGATCGCCGGAGGCGCGGATCCGCTGGCCAAACTTGGCACCAATCCCCCTCAGTCCCGCACGCAATCGGCGCCACAGCCCCCACCCCCTTCCCTTGAGAAGCCGGCCGCGCCCAAGGTAATTGGCCTCACTCGCCGCCCCGCCGAGCCGGTCGCCGATGAAGCTCCAGCCCCAGCGCCTTCGCCTTCCGCCGCCGAGGATGAGAAGAAACTT
>CAXBOL010000793.1:0-2859 GCA_963977295.1 uncultured Opitutaceae bacterium | reverse complement strand
CGTGCGCCGTGTAGGCGCCCGCGGGAAGCGTGATGAGCACCGCGGCGTCGAGAGAATCGGGCGCGAGGGCAAATGCACCGAGTTGGGCCGCGACGGCGGCGATGTTAGTGGCTTCGGGGGAGAGGGACCAGTCGTTGTTGGATGCCACCAAGTTGCCGGCGGCATAGAACAGTTTTAACCTGGGGTCACTGAGCGGGGAGGTGATGCCGTAGGGGCTCAAGCCGGGGCCCACGGCGCGGACCAGGATTTGCATTGGGCGAGCGAGGAAATCGGGATCCTCAATCACAAAACCTCCGACTAACACGTTGTCGGCTGATCCGGCGTGGCCTCGCAGCGAGAGGTTGGTGAGCGCCATCGAGGGGACTGCGCCGTTGGCATCCAGATAAATCTCGGTCAATGCGATGCCGGACTGTTCCGACTTGGCCATCGTCAGCGCGGAATAAACGCCGGGGGCCAGCCGCTCGAAGAGGGCACTATCCAAACTATCGTAAACCGGGATGAACGCTCCGACGCGATTCAGCACCGAATGGGAAAGTCGGCCCGCGTCGCGCCAGTCGTCGTTTTGTTTCAGAATCCCTTGGTCGGACTCGTTTAGAATCAGATAGGGATCGGGGAGGGGATGGGTGACATCGAAATCGGCGAGGCTGGGGCCGATACCTCGGAGCAAGACATCCACGAGAGGAGGGGGCGGTGACGTTACCGGGGGCGACGCGCGCAGGACGAAACCGGCCACGGCAGCGCGCTCACCCGAATCGACATGCGCCCGTCCGGAGAGGTTTACCAGGCGTGGCGATTCGGTGGGCCGGAAATCGACGATCGGGCCCAGCGCTTGTCCGGCTGGGTTGGATACGACGAGCTGATAGCGACCGGCGTATTGCGACGAAAATGACGGAATAATGAGGGTCCCGTCGGCGGAGGGAGCCGGGGCCTGGGTGCCGTCCAACGGGATCCAACGGGTCTCAAGGAGGCCGGTGCCATAATACGCACAGTGCAGTTTGAAGGTCGTGCCGGCGCGGGGGGCTTGGGTGGCATCGTCGACAAAGCGGGTCCAAGTTTGAACGGGGCCGATGGTGGACTCGTAAGAATTTTCAACTACGGGATACTGTGCGATCACGGGGATGCGATCGGTGTTGTCCACCGTTGCCACGGTCGGGAGGTAGCTGATTTGGTAGATGCTCTCTCCGGAGGGACCGAGCGCGTAGCCGGAGCCGTCAGGTTTGAGCAAAACGGATTCGAGGGACACCGTTGTCGTCGAAATTTGCGGCAGGAAGAACGTTGGGTCCCAGGTCAGGTCGGTGCCTCCGTAGCGGAGTATGCCGAGGCCGAGGACGTTCACATAGACATCTCCGGAGGCGGCGATGTAGGGAGTGGCTCCGGCGGGAAACGAAACCGGCCATTCCTCCACAAATTGTCCATTGGGACCAAAACGCTGGTATACGGTGTTGGTGAGGCGAGCCCACGTGCCATCGTTGAGCGGGCGGGCCACCTTATGGTAAGGCACGTTGGGAATGGCGGTGAAGGTCGGATCGACCAAACGATCGGGCGAGAGACGAATCGTCGCCCCAGGCGCGCTCTCTCCGGGGTTGGCGGGGGCATAGGATCCGTGAATAGAGATGGTCCCATCGGCAAAGACGGTGGTGTCGTTGATGGTCTCAAAGCCCAAGGCCGCAGCGGTGAGGGAGAACACGATCGTGCCATCGCGTTCGGTGCCCACCACGACAGGATAGTCGTGCAGGAGGATGCGAGTGTTGCCGAGGTCCTTGGCCTTGAAATAGGTCTCGCTGCCTTCGCGGATCAATTGGTTGGGGAGGGTAAACGGTAGCAGATTGCCCGGTGAGCGATAGAGGTAGGGCGGTTGGGTAATCAAAAAACTTCCGTCGTTGAGGAGCCCGGCGAACGAAGGGAGGTTCCAACTGTAATAGTGAATGGGAGTCGTCGTGGAGAGGTCGGCACTGATCAGCGAATAGGTCGTATTCACCCCGACTCCCCCGTAGTTCGATCTCGCGGTAAATATCCGGCCATCTTCCAGTAACCGGGCGGAATAACTCCCATAGTTTGCTCCGCCAAGTTGTCCGGCGGACTGGGTTTGGTCGACGAAGTTTGACTGGGGAAGCGTTCCGATGGTGAGTGGCAGGTAACTGGACACGACGGCCACTCCGTGGTCGTTCCATTGCGCCCGGTAGTTCCCGGCTTGGTCGGAGTTGAGCGCGCTGATCGACAACGAACCACCAGTGGTTGTGGCGATCAGAGTCTCGTTGTGATACCAGGAAACGGATGCGTCAGTGGGTGCATCTACGCTCAATTTTATCGATCCGCCCGGAGCAAGGTAGTTCAGTCGTCCGGCCAAGTGGTGGGTGGCCTCAACGATGGTGAGTTGAGGCGATGCCGCGAAAGCGCATAACCCAGTCAGAAGTGAAAGAATGATGAGACTGAGTGAACGCACGGCGGGAAGTGTTGAGGGTGGAACGAACGGACGGACGGTGAGTTTACGACCCCGTCAGCGCCTGCGTTGCCGTCGGGCAGGTGAGCCCCTGCACCTTGCATAGGATGAAGGTCTTGATCTGACCGAGGGTGCAAAGGTGGCGGAGTTCTTCAGTGCTGATGTTGATGTGAAACACGTCTTCGGTGAGCAGGACGATTTCCATCATGGTGAGCGAATCGAGGCCGAGGTCATCGGCGAGACGGATATCGTCGTCGGCGTTCCGGAGGCGGGGGCGCAGGTCGGGTTCGACGAAGCGCTCGATCACGCCGGAAATGATTAGCGGAAGCTGGGTGGCATCGCCATGATTCCGATACCGAATTGCCGCGTTGATGACCTCAGGACGGCAGCGTTTGAGTGCTTCGCGAAGGGACTGTTCG
>CAXBOL010000792.1:0-2862 GCA_963977295.1 uncultured Opitutaceae bacterium | reverse complement strand
TGGTCTCGCAATTGCGGCACGTTGAAACGCTCATCGATCACTCCGTCAGCATGAACTCTGAGTAGACCCCGATAGTTTCCAGCCAATGTGGAAGCATTGAATTCTCCTCCAACTAGGAATCCACCTCTAGCATCTTGGACAATGGCATGAACCGTTCCGTCGAATCGAATATTTGAGCTGAATTCACTCGAGATGGATCCGCTGCCATCGAACTTAGCCAAGCCGATGGTGTCATGTCCATTGATACAGGTAAAATTTCCGGCGAGCACAAAACTGCCATCTGGCAAGGGTAGGCCGGCGTGGTAATCGCCCCCATCCCGTTCAAAAATCAGACCCTGTTGAGCGTCGAACTGACTGACTCTTGGATCGCTGATCGGCAGCACCTCCACCCGCACACGGTCACTGCGACCCTCGCCATAGGTTCCCACCCCGACCGCTTGGTAGATTCCACTGTCGGTGAACGATGCCGACTCGACCATGAGACTGCCATCAGGCTCAGCCGCGATCATCACATCACCGCGCAGCCAATGCACCACAACCCCGATACCATCGGCTTGGGCCTGCAACGAAAAGGATTCTCCTGCTCGGACCTCGAGAGACTGCGGGCTCTCGGTAAACACCACCGCCGGCGAAACCGTCAATTCCACCCGGCCTTCGCTTGCCGTTTGGCCAAACTCATTCGTCGCGTTTACCTGATACGTAACCACATCACTCTCCATGGCGTGAGGAATGACCAGTTCGGCAAAGGTGCCACCACTTACCGGTGCTCCCTGCCGGAACCATTGGATGGCAATGGGGCCCGACCCTGTTATCGTCGCCGAAAATCGAACTTCTTCTCCCGCTCGCACGAAAAAATCCTGATTAGTCAGCTGAACAGTCGGCGGTGACTGGCCGGAAAGATGATTCGGAACCAATAGCAAAGAAACGACAACCGACCAAATTCTAGTAACCGACTTGAGCTGAGTATTGAATCGACATGGCATGAGCAACCGACGGATACCTTGGCCGATGCTGGTGGGCGAGCAGTATCAAAAGAACCTACAGTCAAGGGGCCAAAAAAAGGGCCATTACTTAATCCTCACTGTCACGGCTCATGCACTGAACTGAGCGAACGCTGTGTAAACTCAGACCGGATGAAGAGAAAAGCCCTGCCCACGTATTGAACCGGGGAACCCACGATGAGAAAGCGACCGAAACCCTAATCGGCTGCCGATTGGATGTGTTCGAATGCGTTCAACAATTGACCCCAAAGACTGAGTCTTGATTCCGTAGAAAACTTGACCTCGTTGGCGTCGAAGATCGGGTTTGGCGCGCACTTGGCGGGAGCCGTTTTGGGCGGATTCAAGGCTCGTTCTTAGATTGGAAATACACTTAAACGACTCCGACCCCTATTCGCTGCGAGCACCACCGCCCTTCCCTGCGTGGTGTTATTCCGCTGAGTTCTCCCCCTCCACTTCATGATGCGACACCTCAAAAGGTATTTTCTCTCCGCTATCGCCACACATGAGGCAATGAATCGGCCTGTCACGGGTTTGCAGAAACGGGGTCTCCGGGCGACTGTTGGGCGGCGAATTCTGGCGCTCCTGGTGGTTGGGTTTACCCCTGCGTTGCGAGCCGGTATTCCTGCAGAGTCCATCGACGACTTCATCGCGAGCGAGATGCCGGCTTCCGGCGTTCCCGGTCTGGCCTACGCCGTCGTGGTCGAGGACGAAACCCGGACGCTGGACGCGCGAGGTGTCGTCATGCTCGGAGGCGACAGACCCGTCACGCCGGATACCCCTTTTAACCTCGGCTCGGTCTCCAAGAGTTTTACCGCACTGGCCGTGATGCAACTGGTCGAGGCGGGTAAGGTTGGCCTCGACACAGAAGTTTCGCGCTATCTTCCCAGATTCTCCGGCCAACCCACCGGGGCGATCACGATCCGCCAGTTGCTCAGCCACACGAGCGGGTTTTCCACCTTTCAAGGCAACAGCGCACCCAAGGACGATACCCAGCCTAAGGACAAGCTGGCGCGTCGAGTTGACCAGCAGGCCGGAGTGACTCCCGCCTACCCACCGGGCACGCAATGGGAGTATTCGAACTTAAACTACGAGATTCTTGGTCGCCTGATCGAGGTCGTCAGCGGGCAAACATTCCAGTCCTACATTGCCACCCAAATCATGGCGCCGGTGGGCATGACGCACAGCTTTGTCGCTGATGGAAAGATCCACGACGACATGGCGTCAGGGCACCGACCCTGGTTTGGCTCCAAGCGCCCGTTGACCGTAAACTCTACCGATCTGGGCACGGCACCCCAAGGCGGGGTCATCGCCAGCGCCAGCGATCTCGCGCGCTACATGCTGATGATGTTGAACGGAAAGGACGATGTCCTCAGCGCCGCAGGCAAAGCCGCCATGATGCGCCCCGCCAGCGACGCCTCTCCCTTCTACGGCTTCGGGTGGTTTTTGGATACCGGGAAAGGCACCGTCTCTCACACCGGAAATAGCGTCGGCTACGAATCGATCCTGACGATGGTCCCAGCAGAAAAGAAAGGGGTGGTCGTGTTGGTAAACGCCAGTGGTGGCCTGGGCTTTCGAGGCACGGAAGCGTTGCGGGTCGGCATCACGGCCTGGGCCCTCGGTCTCGATTACGATGTCGAAGACTCCGGTTTGTCCCTGAAAGTATTGGCCATCTCTTTGGTGCTCACGCCGGTCCTGTTTCTATTCAGCATGATTTGGGCATGGCGCCACCGCCGCGATTTACGCGCCAAGAAAGCGAGCCCCTCCGGCCGATTCAGTTTGTGGTTCCCGTTGCTCACCACGCTAGGCACGGCTTGGGTCGTCTTAAGCCTCGTGCCGAGATTGGTCGGCGCATCATTCAGCA
>CAXBOL010000791.1:0-2870 GCA_963977295.1 uncultured Opitutaceae bacterium | reverse complement strand
AAAACGGATCGGGTAGGGGAAGGAATGTGGGTCGGCTTTACGCCCGACAGCGGTTGGAAGGGGTGATCGAGAGCCTCGTCAGATGGCGGAGTGATCCCAATCCCTGCCAGGTGGACCTTGCCGCGCCTACTCGGTCACGTCGTAAATTTCAACGAGGGCCACGCCGGTCCCTCCGTCGCTGCCTTCGACGAGGAGGGTGTAAACTCCCGCCGAAAGATCGAGAAGGAGCGCGCTGTCTTCGCCGGATTCGGCGAGTGCGAATGCTCCCATGCGATGCCCGGCCGTGCGGATTGCTTCGGGGTCATCGGCGGTGAGCCATCCTTCGTTTGCGAGGAGGGCTTCACCATTTTGATAAAGGGTAACGCGCGGTTTGGCCAATACACCATTTAACCCGAAATTCCCCAACCCGGGGCCCACGGCACGAACGAGAATTTGGCGTCGGTTCCCTTCTCCAATCACCAGGCCGGGAATCAAAACGGCGCTCCCCGTGCCGACTTTGGCTCGCACGGAGACATTGGTGAGGCGGGTGGCGACGGCTTCGTCAGTGGTTCCCGCATCGTAGAGCTCGAGTAGGGCAACCCCGCCCGAACCATCCGTGGAAGTCACATGGGCCGTGTGCGCGCCGTTCGTGAACTGGCTTACGATGGCACTGTCCAAACTGCCGGTCGCGAACGGAAAAGCGCCGACTCGTGCGCTCACTGCGGCGGTTGCCGTGGTCCAATTGTCGTTAGTTAGAATTCGGGTTTCGCCGGCAAACACCCGGATGCTCGGATCGGACAAAGGCCCCTCGACACCAAATTCTCGCAACGCCGGACCACCGGCCCGAACGAGAAACGGACGGGCCGCATTGCCTTCCACCACGAAGCCCACGATCAGCGTTTCATCACCCTGCCCAGCTTGCGCCCTGACCCCGAGGTTGAGCAGGCGGCTGGGGGCATTTATTGCGTCGATTTCGGCGATCCACGCGCGCAATAATTCCTCGGCAGCGACATCGCGTTCCAATGTGGCGAGTGGAGGCATTCGCTGCGCGCCGTTGCTGCCGCGCATGTGGTCCAGCAGCCACGACAATTCGGCGCTCTTGGGATCGACGAGTTCGGCTGCGGGGGTGGTGTCGGTTGCGGTGTTCGACCCGCTGTTACTTAAATCCCCGATCGAAAATGGGGTGCGAGCTCGGGCATCCCAAGTGAATGGTGCCGTGCCGCCCGGTTGGTGGCACATGGCGCAATTGACGTCCATGTAGGTTCGGACGCGTTGGCCGATACTGACCCCGGGGTCGTCCTCACGGGTTAGTCGCGGCAAGGATTCGGGGGAGGGCGGGGTGGTCGGTGTCAGGTATCCTGCCGCCGCCAGTGCGGTGATTTGGTTTTCGGTGGAGGCGCCGAATGCGTGGGACTGATTCAGTTGGCGGGTATTGAAGCTCAACGCGAAACCGGCGGGCTCATTGTGGCAGGTGATGCATTCGGCGCGGCTCGGATAGTGCCAGCGTTGGAGCAGAACTTCGCCGTCTTCCTCGACTGCGAAGCTGGCTTCGGCACCTTCATCGGGCACCAGGGTGGCCGCCGTGCCTGCCTCATTCCATTGATAGGTGATACCGTATCCGCCCGTCGGGGTGCGCACCAAAAACCGGGTCTCGATCCGGCGGGCACTACTTGGGTCACCGCGTCTGGTTTCGAGGTCAAAATGCTTCATCCAAACGGCCCCGGCTCCGATCCCCCACGGTCCGTGTTCCGAGAACGTCAAAGGCTCACTGCCGGCTTGCAAACCAAACCAACGTCGCTTTGTCGCATGGTCCGACCAGAAAGAGTGGATCGGTTCATAAGCGACCCAACCGGCTGCTGGCGTCAGACTAGACACATCGGCCAAGGCCCCGGTCTCGGCCAGGGTGGCGGGGTAGGCGGCCGTGTCGGGGACTTCGGACTGGACCAGCCGTTTGATCCTGCCGTCGGTGATATCTGCGACGAGAATTTCGGTTGAATTCGGATCCAGACCAAATGATACGATGCCCCCGTCGGTTAGAAGCAATTCGACGGCGGAATCTTCGACGGTTCCCGTCCCGTTCGGGGCGAGGCTCCACAAGCGGCCACTCAGGTAGTCGGCAAACAGATACTTGCCCGCCAACCCAGGATAGTGCGAACCCCGATAGACGAGACCGCCGGTCACGGAGATTCCTTCGGTGCGGGGATACACCCAGACCGGATCAACGAACGTCTGACCACTGGGAGCGTTACCGCCCGGACCCGCTGCATCGCCTTCCCGGAAATCCCAACCGTAGTGCCCGCCGCGATTTTGTCCGACGTCGGCGCACCACAAATCACCCGTCTGCGGATCGAAAGAAAATCGCCACGGGTTGCGCAATCCCACGGCCCAAAATTCGGTGCGCACGGCTGCGGCACTGATGGGTCGGCCGAGGAATGAAGTGGCTCCGATCCAAGGATTATCCGCCGGGACGCGATACGTTCCCGGGTGCACCGCGGGGTGGACATTGGGCAGCATTGAATTCACCCCCTGGTCGACATCCAAGCGCAGGATGGCACTAAAGAAATCCCGATCGATTCTTTGGCTGTTGTGGTATTGATCGTTGGCCCCGCCCTCGTCTCCCGTCGAGAGATAGAGATACCCGTCTGGTCCGAACGCCAGTTCGCCACCGTTGTGATTGCCCGCTTCATCGTATTGCGAGATCAGCGTGCGTTCACTGGTCGGATCGCCAGCGTCGGTGTTGCCGGCACGCACCGAAAACTCGGCTAATCGATCATGGCGGCCCTGACCTGCGGCGCTGGAAGAATTCGTCGTGAACCAAAGGAAAAACCGACCGTTGTTCGCGAAGTCGGGATGCACGGCCATCGCGAGCAGGCCTTGTTCACCGCCGGCGG
>CAXBOL010000790.1:0-2874 GCA_963977295.1 uncultured Opitutaceae bacterium | reverse complement strand
TTCGATCAAAAGATCGAAGCCGAGGACTTCGACCAATTCCTACTCCGGCGCTGTCTCCATGTGCCTCTGAGATGGGTCTACCCCGCACTGAAATTCATGCTGTCGAACTATCTCGAACCCGACCTCAAATGCGTGCGGGCGACCAGTAATCTGCGTTCGAACCGCGATCTGGAAAACGAACTGGCGGAATTCAGCTATCATCCCAGCAATCGCCATTTCGTGCGTCGAATTCTGCGACAGCGTCTTTCGACCCACAAAACCTATCGCCTGCTTCGCCAGCTCCCTCGAGGCCGTTGAAGGCGGAGAGCGCCTCACGTCACTTCCCCGCAATTAGCCGAGCAACCTTTTCTGTCGCTTGCCAAAATCGACCGAGCCGCCCACGTTCTTCTTTCCATGAATTTTTCCAATCTCCAAGCCGGCCTCAAAGAACCTCTTCCTCGTCTGGATGAAGACGACGATGACGATGATGACCTGGAAACCCCGGCGGCCAAAAACCCGGCCCCCGTTTCTGCGCTCATGCAGAAAAAATTCCTCGATCAGCGTAAAATTTTCCTGTGGGGAGCCGTCACCGATGCCTCCGCCAAAGATCTGACCGAAAAACTCCTCTATCTTGAGGTCGTCGATCCCGGCAAGGATATCACCTTTTATATCAACAGCCCCGGAGGATCGATTACCGCAGGCATGGCGGTCTATGACACCATGCAACTGATCTCCTCGCCGATCACCGTGATCGTAACCGGCATGGCCGCCTCCATGGGGTCAATTCTGCTTTCAGGCGCGCCTAAAGGACGACGGTTTCTTTACCCGCATTCCCGGGTATTGATCCATCAACCCCTGATCTCAGGACGCTTCACTGGTCCGGCCACCGACATCAATATCCAAGCGATGGAGATGGAAAAAATTCGCGCAGAATTGAACCAAATCCTCGCCGACGCCTCAGGTCAGCCCATCGAGCGTATCGACCGCGATACCGATCGCGACTTTTACCTGACCGCTCAGGAGGCGATCGACTACGGTCTCGCCGACAAGATCATCAAAAAACTCTGACCCCGCAGGAGCACCCACTCCCGCCTCCAGTTTGAACGGCAACTCTACGGAGTTGCCGTTTTCGTTTTGAGCTGCCCCCGGGGCGATTCAGCGATGGCGCGTCTCGCGCTTTATACCTTCGTCCTTCGAGAAATCCGATTCTCGAGCAATTTGTGCTGAGGTAGGGCGTGACCGCTGGGCGGGCCGCGGTGTAATACGCGGACGGCCCAGCGGTCCGTCCCTACCTTATTTACCAAACCAAAGTCCAAATCTTTCAAGCTAATGGACTTATCTGCCCTTGAGCACACTCAAATCACGATCCCACTGAATCATCTGATCAAACTGCTTCGCTGCTTTGGCTGTAGCAGAGGCTTGCTCGAGCCAGATCATGCGTAACTGAGTGGGCAATTCTTGCTTCAGGATCGTTGCCCAAACTTTGACGGCGGCCGCGCCATCATCCCAAAGAGTCAATGTTTCGGCCGCGTCGGCCATCAAGCCCCAGTCCTCGGCTTTCAGGCGAGTCAGATAGGCCGCAACTCCAAGTTCCCGCACCGCGCCAGCGCGATCGCCCATTTTATCCCGCAACTTTGCGAGTTCAAAGGCCAGTGCCAGCGAAGGGTAGTCCCGCATTGCTTTCGCCCCCTCCGCGAGGATTTCATCCAACCTAGGTTCCGGCGCGGCGAGATCCCGCACCATCCGGTGCAAAGCCACATAAGACGTTTCCCGCACCGGGAGCTCCGCTCGCCGTTCCCATTCATGCTGTAACGAAACTTTGAGAGGACGATAAAGAGGATCGCCCAACACGATACTCTGCCACGACAAGACTGGCATCGCATAATACGCGGCCTCCCCCCACGTCGATCCTCCCAGTAAGGCCCGACTCAACATCTGTGGCAGATGCGTATACTCCAAATAGGGTTCATAAACATTCCCGACCGTAGCAGCCGCCCCTCGCGCGATCAGAGGCCCGCTCCAGCCACCGCCGTCCGCGGTTCTTAAGGTGCGCGCCGAAAAACTGTGCAGATGCAAAACCACGGCTCCGGGGGCAAATTCGAACCCTGGTAGAGCGAAAGGGCCATTGATGTTACTTTCATACCACCCCAAATACCACGCCACTTGATCGACTCGGGCGTCGGCCTTTAAACTCGACCGATCCCGGTCAACCTCCGTGGGCCACCCCGCCGCCAGAAACTCATCTGCAGTTTCCCCAAACCACACGTCACCTTTGGCGTGCGGGCCGCCGATATCGATCAATGCGCGACCAATCAGTCCTTGTTTTTCCACCTGCAACGCGGAGTCAATCATCCGTCGGATCACCGAAAAGGTCGGGCCATCGAGGCGCGCCACCCTCACCATCGTCTCGGGTTCCCATGCCTTCGGCTTGGGCGTCATAAACTTGGGATTTCGCACAAATCCATCGCGCATGGTTTCGTTGGTCGCGATCAGGGTAAGCTCGGAATCGACGGCCGCCTGATGGGTCTTGAACACCTTACTGGAACCGACGCCATCCTTCGGGATTCCTTCCGTTTGCCGGATCTTCAGCGGCACTCCTCGGCACGTCACGAGATAGGCTATTCTATGGCCTGAAACCGAGAGTTTCCGGCGCCCCGCATCGTCTCGAAGATTCATCACAATCGCGTCGATCCAACCCCGCTCAATGAGCCAGCGCTGCAACGGATCCTGCAACAATTTCACATAGTCGTGCCAATCGATCTCTTCCCCCAGAGGGAGTTCCAGAGTGACGATATTCTGCACCGGAATCTGCCGCTGCTCCGCGTAATAGTGTGCGAGCTTTACTGAATCAGCATCAGCCGAATTTGCGACGATCACGACTCGACTTGCCTCATC
>CAXBOL010000789.1:0-2878 GCA_963977295.1 uncultured Opitutaceae bacterium | reverse complement strand
GCCCATCTTCGGTCCCACTTGCCCACAGATGGCGTTATCCGCCGCAATCGTGAGGTCACAAACCAGATGCAATACATGCCCGCCGCCGATGGCGTATCCGGCGACCAACGCGATCACGACCTTCGGCATGGATCGGATCAATTTTTGCACCTCCAGGATATTGAGTCGGGGGATCCCGTCGCCGCCCACATACCCGGCGTGACCTCGAACACTTTGGTCTCCTCCGGCACAAAATGCATATTTGCCGTCGGTATGCGGGCCGGCCCCGGTCAACAACACGACGCCAATTGACGTGTCTTCGCGGGCATCGAGCAGCGCTTCGTTCAGTTCGAAGACCGTCTCGGGCCGAAACGCATTTCGTTTTTCCGGCCGATTGATCGTGATTTTCGCGATGCCATCGATCTTTTGATAAATGATATCTTCGTAAGGTTTGACGGTTTTCCAGTCCGGTAGACTCATGATGGCGCACCGTAGCACTGAAAGTCCGGGCGTCAATCGGCACAGACGGGGATGGCAAAAATCAGCTTGGAGAATGCCCGCGCTTTCGCTGATATGCGCGCTACATGAGTTCTGTCTCAACTTCGCATGGATCCGGCAACAGCCTTAAACTTGCCCTGTCGCTGGGGGCTCTGGGCGTCGTTTTTGGCGATATCGGCACCAGTCCACTCTACGCGTTGCGGGAATCGATCGAACACCTCCCTGTCGACGAACGGGCACAAGGGGTGTTCGGGGTGTTGGCGCTGATTTTTTGGTCTCTGGTCCTGGTGGTAAGTGTCAAATACGCCACGGTGGTCATGCGGGCGGACAATAAGGGCGAAGGCGGTATTTTTGCTTTGCTTTCACTCAGCGGATTGGACCGCAGTCCAGCGGCCAAGCGTCGGATTACCCCGGGGATTTTTGTGGTGCTGATCGGCGCGGCCATGATTTGCGGCGAAGGCGTCATCACTCCGGCTATTTCCGTCCTGAGTGCGACGGAAGGCTTACAGGTTATCCTACCGGAATCCAAACGGTTCGTGATCCCGATCTGTGTGGCGATTCTGGTCGCATTGTTCTGGGTGCAAAAACGGGGCACGCACGTGATCGGGGCCATGTTTGGTCCGGTGATGCTGGTTTGGTTCACCACGCTGGGCCTGCTGGGTCTGTGGCATATTTGGTCCGCGCCCCAGGTGCTCTACTCCCTCAATCCGATTCACGCCTACAACTTGCTCCATCATCACCCCGAATCGGTGGTCAAAATCCTGGGATCAGTGGTGCTCGCGATCACGGGTGTGGAGGCGCTTTACGCCGACATGGGACACTTCGGCCGCCAAGCGATTTTACGGGCGTGGTATGGGCTGGTGCTCCCCGGGCTGACGCTCAACTACTTCGGGCAAGGGGCCTTCGTGCTGGCACATCCGGAGCAAACGGAAAACCCGTTCCTTGCCCTCGCCCCCGAAGGCTTCTTTCGAGGCGCGTTACTGGTGTTGTCCGTGTTTGCGGCCATCATCGCCAGCCAAGCGCTTATTTCCGGCACGTTCTCGCTGATTCGCCAGGCCATCCAACTGGGGTTCTTCCCGCGCCTCAAAGTGCTCCACACCAACGCCGATCAAGCGGGTCAGATCTATGTGCCTTTGGCTAATTTCGGCCTCGCCATCGGCAGTATCCTGACGGTGCTACTCTTCAAGTCGTCGTCCAATCTCGCCGCCGCTTACGGCATCGCGGTCACCGGAACCATGGCAGTCACCACCTTCGCACTTCTGGTCGTGGCCATTCGCAAATGGAAATGGCCGGTCTGGCGGGCGGTGTTGATGTGCTTGTTCTTTTGGTCGATCGATTTGGGCTTCTTTTTCGCCAATGTGCCGAAATTCTTGGATGGTGGCTGGTTGCCGATCGCCATCGGTCTGACCCTGCTAATGACCATGGTGACGTGGAAGAGCGGCCGCCTGGAAATTCAGGAGAAAGTTTACGGTGGTGCCGTCAATGACCTCGAACTCTGCGATATCGCCCGAAGCAGCCACATCGTGCGCGTGAGCGGCAGTGCCATCTTCATGGTCGGCACGCCCAAGGGCACCCCCCTCGCCTTACTACATCACTTAAAATCCAACAAGAGCCTGCAACAGACGGTGGTCTTGATGACTATTATCACCGAAGAGGTGCCTAGTGTCCCGGCTGAAGAGCGCATGACCCTAGACTTCATGGGTGAAGGCGTCTGGCGGGCGATCGGGCGATACGGCTACATGGAATCTCCCGACGTCGCCAATATGTGCGAACGCATCAGGGCCCAAGGTGTGCCAGTAAATCTGCAGGCGACCACGTTCTACTTCAACCGTGAGATGATCGTAACGGGTGGCAATGCGCGCATGTTTGAATGGCAAAAAGCCTGGTATGCGTTCCTCAGCCGCAACGCTCAACCGGTGAAGGACTACTACAAAATTCTTCCGACCCAAATCATCGAGATCGGTTTGCCGGTGCAGCTCTGATCGCGGTGCTGTGCTAGTCGGGCGGGTTGAGTAATCCGGACACCGGGGGGGGGAATCTCGAGGGTGGAAAAGCGCCGAAGAGTCATCAACGGCGATGGTTCGTGAGTAGTGCCGGTGTTTAAGCCCAATCAACGCTTGGATTTAGACTTTAACCCCAAGTCGCGGAGCCGCGGAGTTGAGGGGCAAGTTATTCAACTGCTACGCCTTGCGTTCTTACTGGCTTGGTGACTTTGCGTTAAAATTAGTCCAAATTAATCAGGCTGATGGTATAAGTCCGTCCTGCTACAAGCCCACCGGACAGTGCGGGCTGAAGCTCCGCACTACGTTCTCCTTCACGTGCCAACCACGCCAAAAGTCCTCATTCATTGCCGCGATTGATCTAAATCGAATCCTAAACACCAAGTGCTACGGCATCCTGG
>CAXBOL010000788.1:0-2879 GCA_963977295.1 uncultured Opitutaceae bacterium | reverse complement strand
TGCACACTCGGCGAATACACGGCCTCGACCCCGGTGGCCGCGGCGTCTAGCCAGCCTTGGACGAGACAGGCTCCATCGTGAAATAAGTAAGGAGGGAGTCCGTCCGTCGAGTCATTGGTGCGGAGTTGCCAGATACCGATCCCGGACGCACCGATGGCGGTTTTGACCACCGCTCGAGCATAGCCGCGTTGATCCAATTCGCTTAGGGCTGCCGCCACGGCAGTGAGGTCCGTGGCGAGCAGGGTGTCGAAAACCGGCAAATCGTTGGCGACTAAAAAGTGGTGAAGGGCAACCTTGTGGTTGCCATCATAGCTGGAAGCGCGGGAGTTCAGCGTAGTGTGGCCGATGCGCCGAGCGAAACCGGAGAGGGCATCGTCGGTCACAAATCCATCCAGCCAAGACGAGGAAGCCTGTCGAAGTCGGTCGACGATGGGAGCGGTTGAGGCGTGCGCTTCGGCATCGGCGAAGGTGAGAAATCGTTGATGAGGCAGGACGTGGATTTCGGGCAGACACAGTTCCAGCTCGGTGGCGAAGTAGTGCAATAGGTCTCCGTCGGGTGCTTGCTCCAGCACCACGTGATTCGGCTCCTTGCCCTCGAAAAGTAGACCTAGAATAGGCAGTAGTCGGCCGCCGTAGGATTCCAGTCGGCCCACTTCTCGACAAAGATCTTCGGTCTGGCGCTCGTTCCCAAAAAACAAACTCAACAAATTGGCGACGAATATCCCCGACTGATAACGACGGGGTGGAAGTTTACCGATAGCGACGACGACTTGAGGGGCGGGCAAAGGCGCGGTTGGTCAGAGGTTAACGGGAAAAGGACTTACGCTCGTCGAGGGAACGGTCGATTTGATGCAAAATTCCTTCTCGAAATGTGAGAGTCAGTATTTCGGTGCCGTCGATGCGTTGCTGTCCGGGCAGGGGTTCCCGGATGATTTTCATTTCGCCTGTAATGGGATCAACCCAGGGAACTTCTTGGATTTCGATCGCAACGTTCCGGTAGGTAGGGGGGAGCGGAGTGCGGTAAATCCATTGCTCCTCGGCAGGGTCGGTCGACGACGCGTTAACCGACTGAGGTTCGCCCAGCCAGCCGGCTACTTGTGTTGAACGCATGCCAAACCGGAGGGCTCGGACTAGGGCGGTGCGAATGGCTTCCTGCTGCTCGACCGACGGGCCCACATCCCGAGATCCATTGTGACGACTAAGGCAACCGGCTGACGCAGCCAACGCGATTAACGCCAAACCAAGATGACACCAATGGGTTATACTTCGCGATTCTACCATTTTGATTGCGACCGTGACACAGCGGACGGTGAAGCGCGAGACGATGATTCCGAAAAAGCCTGCTCCGGCATCTTTCAAACGTGGGGCTGGGCGCGACGTTGCTAAAAAATGTGCATAAAATTGCATTGACGAAACAGAAATAATGCACATCTATGCAACAACTCGGCAACTCCCTGAACCCCCTGCCGTAAAACCCAAGAACTGAAATGACCTATCATAACCGACTCCGCTGCGCGATTTCACTCGCCAGTCTATGGTTCGTTTCCGGGCTCTCCGCCCAAGAAACCCCATCCGCCGAGACCTCCGACGACGAGGTAATCGAGCTTTCCCCGTTCACCGTCGATTCCGCCGCTGATAAGGGCTACCGGGCCACCAACTCTATTTCGGGATCGCGCTTGAACACGGCGATCAAGGATATCCCGATGCCAATCGAGGTTATCACCGAAGAATTCCTCCGGGATGTGGGTGCTAAAGACCTTCGCGAATCCCTGAAGTATAGTGCGGGTATCCTGCTCAAATCCCAGAACGATTCGGGTCAGCAAAACTCATTCGTCAACGCGGGTGGCGTGCACAGCACTGAAGGTGCGACGGCGGCCAAATCGCAAACGTCGATCAAGCTGCGTGGGTTCGTCACCGATTCCGTGTTGCGCGACGGCTTCCGTCGTCAGCATTCCACTGACTCGGTGAACATCGGTCGCGTCGAAGTGGTGCGCGGTCCTGCGGCCTTGCTCTACGGTATCGGCAACTTCGGTGGCATTGTGAACTACATGCCCAAAGCGCCTTTGGACGAAGACCGTTTGGAGACGATCGTGGGTATCGGTTCGCACGGATTCTACCGTGGTTCGGTCGATTACAACGAAACTTTCAACGGCAACGAGAAGCTGGGCTTCCGGTTGAATGCCGCGGTAGAGAAGACGGGCAATGAAACCGAACTGTTTGACGCTCAGCACTACTTTGTGGCGCCGATCATGCAGTATAATCCGTTTGAAGGCACCAAACTTACCTTCGACTTGGAATACGGCGAAGACGAACGTTCCGGAACCGGTTTCCAAAGTGTCCGCGCTCGCGCTGACGTGCCAGCCGACCAACAAGACCGTCTGGAGCGCGCGGGGTTCTTGGAATTCGCCAACAAAGATCGCCGCACTTTCCGCTGGTCTGGTCCGGACACTTATCTGAACACCAAGTCCTACAACGTGCTCTTGAAACTTGAGCAGAAGATCACCGAAAACCTCTACTTCCTCGCCGGCTTGAACAAGTCGATGGCCCGCTTCAGTGGTCTCGATGTCGGTGGAGCCTTGCAAGTGGGGGTAGGTCCCGCCTCGTTGCGTTCCGCCGTGACCGTGGCTCCGTTGAGCCCGGACGATAATGCCTTTTCGGCCGGCACCGTGGATGATGCGATTTTCCAATATGCTTGGAGCAGCTTCTACGAAAAAACCAATCGCGAGCAGGTTCGGGCTGAGTTGAACTACAACATCGACACCTTCCGCGACAGCAAGTGGTTCGGCATGAATCACAGCTTCCTCGTCGGTCGTTCGGAAGAGTATTCTGATAAGAAGGGTTTCACCAACGCCACCGCGTCCGGAAAGTCCAACTACAAG
>CAXBOL010000787.1:0-2906 GCA_963977295.1 uncultured Opitutaceae bacterium | reverse complement strand
CTACCGGCAATTTTTCGGCCCCCGCCTCTTCTTGGCCCAAATACGAACATTATCGGGACAACGCGAAGTCGTTCAGTGGCATCAGCGCGTCGACTTTTCACAATGCAACCCTCACCAACGTGGGTGAAGCCCAGCAACTCAACGGACTGTGCGTGACGTCAAACTTCCTGGGCGTGCACGGCGTTTCAGTCCCACGAGGACGGGATTTCTCTGCCGCGGACGACTTGATTGGTGGCCCCTATACCATCATCCTTTCCCACGAACTTTGGGAAGATCGTTTCGGTGGCCGTGCGTCTATTCTCAACGAAGTCATCCAACTCAATGGCGTCGCGACCACCGTAATCGGTGTGCTTCCGCCCCGGCTGCCCTTCCCGTATAATCAAATCCAATACCTTGTGCCACGTCCTGATGAGCAAGCGGGAATTCCTCTGCCCCAAGTGCAGGCGGGTGGTGCGATCTACCTGCAACTGACCGCCCGGCTCAAGGATGGCGTGTCGATGACCTCGGCCGACGCCGAAATACACACGCTTTCGACCGGCTACAACGCTCAGTTCCCGGAACGGATGGATGCGAACAGCGATCATCTCCTGCGCACCTATGTGGATGAATTGGTCGGCAATACCAAACCGACGTTTTACCTTCTCATCGCCGCGTGCGGCTTCGTCTTGATCATCGCTTGCGCTAACATCGCCGCCCTTTTTCTCGGCCGACTCTCCTCTCGTCAAAAAGAGATCGCGGTGCGCCTCTCCCTCGGCGCCACCCGTCGAGATATTGTCCGCCAGTTTTTGACTGAGAGCCTTTTGTTTTCCCTCATCGCGGGCGGACTCGGAGTCCTTTTCAGCATGTGGGCGATTTCGGCGGTAGCCACCGTTGCCGCCAATCAACTTCCGCGCGCGGAGGAAATCGCCTTCGGTGGCTCCGCACTGCTATTTTCTCTGCTGGCTGCACTGGTCACCGCGATCTTGGTCGGAATCGTGCCGGCTTGGCAGGCGTCCCGCACCGAGCTTACTGACGCCCTCAAGGACACCGCGCGCACCGGTGGCGGCGGCAATGCTGGGCGTCGCTTTCGATCGGGTCTTATTGTGGCCGAAGTCGCCTTATCGGTTACCCTTCTCGTCGGCGCCGGCCTCCTCATGACGAGCTTTTGGAAACTGTTGCACACCGAAACTGGTTTTGATCCCACCGGAGTTGCCGCCGCCTTTGTAAACCTCCCGGCAAATCGCTACGACACCCAGGAAAAGCGCGCAGGCTTTTACGCCGCCGTCACGGCCGAACTGACTCGGCAACCCGCGATCACGCACGCGTCCGCCATTATCGGACTCCCCCTGTCCGGCTTCACTCCGATCTCGCCCTATACCGTGGGGGGCACCGCGGTGGTGCCTCTCCCTCAACGTCCCTTGGCTGGCTTGCGATTAGCTGGCACGGATTACAAATCACTGCTCGGTCTCACGCTGAAAGCTGGGCGCTGGTTTGTCGAAACCGATACGGTCGATACCCCCCGCGTCGCCGTCATTAACGAGTCGTTGTCCCGCAAACTTTTTTCGGATGAAAGCGCCATCGGTAAGACGCTGCTCACCGGTCTCAACGCTGATGTGGTCCACGAGATCGTGGGGGTGATTGCCGACGTTAAAACCAATGGCCTGAACCAACCTCCGCCCGACGAGATCTATTACCACGTTAATCAACGCGCCAACAACGGCATGGGGATTGCGGCCCGCACCTCCGGAGATCCGATCGCGCTGCAATCGGCTCTCCGGAGCGCCGTTGCCTCCGTGGATCGGACGGTAGCCCTTTCGTTTTTCCAGACCATGGAGCAGATCACCAACAACTCCTTGGGCATCCAACGCATTGCCGTGGGACTCATTGGCTGCTTTTCGGGCATCGCCTTTCTCCTTGCCATTGTCGGCCTGTATTCAGTGCTCGCTTACAATGTCACCCAGCGCACCAACGAAATTGGCATTCGTATGGCGCTGGGCGCACTGCCTCATCAGGTTATTCGGATGATCCTTAGCCAGGGCCTTCGTCTGGTCATGGTCGGCGTTCTGGTGGGATTGCTCGCCTCCGCGTTTGCCTCGAAACTTATTGCCAGTCAGCTTTTTGGGGTAGAACCGATCAACGGGCTCATCTATACTTTTGTCACCTTGTCTTTTGCTCTGGTTGCGACCCTCGCATGCCTCCTTCCCGCCAACCGTGCGGCTAAGGTCAATCCCCTCACCGCCCTTCGTAGCGAATAATTTTCCGATCACGAATTCTCATGTTATCCGACTTCCGACTTGCTCTCCGCCACCTTACCAAATCGCCCGGCTTTACATTCGTTGCCGTGGCCACACTCGCCCTGTGTATTGGCGCGAACAGCGCGATCTTTAGCGTGATCAATGCCGTGTTGTTGCGACCATTCCCGTTCCCTCAGTCCGAGCAGCTCGTCTACGTCAACAACAGCTACCCCAAGAACGACCTGCTCAAAGCCGGCGTCTCCATCCCCGATTACCTCGATCGCATGGAGCGAGCCCCGTCGATCGAAGATGGTGCGATTTATTCGTGGGAAAATTTCAACCTGTCCAGCGACGCTCAACCCGAACGTGTGCTGGGGCTCAAAGCGGCACCGTCCCTGTTCTCCACGCTGCGTATTGCCCCCTTGCTGGGGCGAGTCTTCACTGCTGAAGAGGCCGAAATCGGGCAAGACAAAGTTGTGGTGCTCAGCCATGCCTTGTGGGCCGAGACGTTTGGTTCGCGGGAAAGCATTTTGGACGAAACGATTCGCCTGAATGGCAATGTGTATCGTGTGATCGGGGTGATGCCGCCCGCGTTCGAATTTCCCGCTCCGTGGGTTAAATTGTGGGTGCCGTTCGCCTTCACCGAAGAGCAGAAAAGTATCAACGAACGCGGCAACGAATACTCCGATATGG
>CAXBOL010000786.1:0-2909 GCA_963977295.1 uncultured Opitutaceae bacterium | reverse complement strand
CGCTCAGCGGGACTTCGTGTTTCCCGCCATGCGGGATGGTTAAAAACAAACCAGTCCATTCTACGTCTCTGTCGCGTTCATTGTGTTCACGCACACTCCTTCCTTCTACTTTGTTGGCTTTTCTACTGCATCGTTACCGCTAAGCCGAACGTCGCCCCATCTTGGCGGTTAGACCTCGCAAAAACTCCGAATCTCCGGGGAACGCACTGAATCCGTCCAAGGCCGCGTTGGTCTGAGTCTCGACGAACGTTTGAGAGGCGCTGAGCCCGTGGATACTGACGTAAGTGGTCTTCTGGGTTGCGGCGTCTTTGCCTACCGTCTTGCCCAGAGTGGCGGTGTCTGCGGTAACGTCCAGAACGTCGTCCATGATCTGAAAGGCCAGGCCCAGGTTGCGGCCGATTTGGCGAAGCGCTTCAAGATCTGCGGTCGTCATCCCAGCCACTAATCCGCCCATGACCAGCGCGGTTTCAATCATCGCCGCCGTTTTATTGAGGTGAATAAATTCCAGATCCTCGGCGGTGGCGTCTCCTTTGGCCTCCCCGAGCAAGTCTTCCATCTGACCGCCGATGAGCCGTCGACTGCCGGCGGTTTCCGCCAGTTCACGGATCAAAGCGTGAGCGAGGGCGGGGCGATCGGCATAGCTCTCCGCCAGTAAACCGAAGGCGTGCGTGAGCAGGGCATCTCCGGCCAGAAGGGCGGTGGCTTCATCGTAGTGCTTGTGCACCGTAGGGCGACCGCGGCGCAAATCGTCATCGTCCATGCACGGCAAGTCATCGTGGATCAGCGAATAAGTGTGCAAACACTCGATGGCGACCGCAGCGGGCAGGGCAGATGCGTTCTCCGCCCCTCCGAGCTCGGCCGCCGCGAGCAGCAAAACGGGGCGCAAGCGCTTGCCGCCTGCTTGCAGGCTGTAGCGCATCGCCGCGTGCAGCTGGGCCGGACGCGTGTCGGGTGAGGGCAGAAATTGGTCGATGCCAACTTCTACTTGCTCGACCAATATGTTTAATTTGTTTGTGACATCCATGGGGGCACCGCTACGGTCCGCTCAACTTTCCCTGCCGAAATGCCGACCCTAGAACTCGTTTGCAAACGCCTTTTCGCCGACTCCTCCTGGTTTCTCAAGAGTATCATCGGTGCTTTGCTGTTGGTTGTGCCCATTGCTCAGTTCTTTGCATTTGGTTATCTTTACGGATTGATCGACCGGGCGCGACGCGGAGATTCGATTATTTTGCCGGAATGGGAGGACTGGAAACGGCTGTTTTTCGATGGGATTCCGGCGTTTGTGATTTTTCTGGTATTGGGGGCGTTGCCGATCGGGATCGCGTTGCTCTTAACTTGGCCGCTACGTCTGATTGCTGAGGGTTACGGAGTGTTTACCTATTTACCGCTGGTGCCGGCGATCTTGATCGCAGGGCCGGCCGTCGTGGCGGGGATTTATCAGTATCAGAAAAGAGAGGAATATGCCGACGCGTTTCGTTTCCTCGTTTTGGGTAAAATGTTGAGAGCGGCTCGCGGCCGGTTTGTGTTGCCGACGCTGGCGTTCATCGGACTCATGGCCGCGGGATATCCCTTGATGACGTTTACCGTTTTCGTGGGATTAGCGGGTAGCTGGACTTATTATGCCGCCTCTTTCCGTTTCATTGAGGAGTCACGCCGCGCGGGCACTCGGGTCTAACAGACTTTTTCATTCAGATTCATCACCCATGCCAAACTACGATTACGATTGTCTCAAATGTGGTCACACCTTCGAGGTGTTTCAGTCGATGAAGGATGATCCTCTCGACACCTGTCCCAAGTGCAAGAAACGTGCGGTCAAACGCCGCATTGGCGGTGGCGCAGGATTGATTTTTAAAGGGACCGGGTTCTATATCACCGACTATAAGAATAAGAAACCTGCCGGGGAGAACGCTACCTCGACAGAGTCAAAACCTGCCAAAACTGCGGCGAAAACTGCGGAATAGGCTCTCTCTTCTTTCCTAAATTTATGGCCTCCACTAAATCCGCTAAAGCACTCGAACGGGAACTCTACGGGCCCAGCATGGCGGAGGTTCTGCTGGGGGCAACCTTGAGCGTCCTGATTGGCGCGATTTTAGCCGCCATGTTCCTGATCGCGAAGCCGGTTGATGCGGTGCGAGGGTTGCCGGAAGAACCGGCTCGGAATCAAGTTTACTACATCGCGGGCGCCAATAGCGGCGGCGGACAGTGGTTGCGTAAGAAACAGATGTTGGTGGAAGGCGAATCGGTGGAGTTGCGACTTTCCGAGAACGAGCTCAATAAATGGATCTCATCAGCGAAGGCTAAAGACGACGCCCCGGAGGCAAATTCGATCTTCACCCCGCGCGGGCTTAATTTTCGGATTCATAACGATCTCCTGCAGATTGGCATGCCAGCGGACTTCAGTCTGCTCGGTTTTAATCGCACGGTGATTGTCCAAGCCGAAGGAGCGTTTGCGCCGAGTGGTGAAAGCTTCAGTTATCAACTCGATCGATTGATGATTGGCTCATTGGCTTTGCATAAGATCCCGGTGGTTTCGGGTTTGGTATTCAATCGATTGATGGCCAGCCAGGAATTGTCTGAAGACTTGGTCACTGCGTGGAATTCGCTGTCGGCGGTATCCATCGAAGGAGACGCCTTGGTGCTGGAACGGCAGTAGGACGAGGCCACGCGCGGCAGGGGTTGTCGGCCGGTGTGGGCGATCGCAACGTTGATGCCCGGGCCCCCGAGGGAACAGCCGATCGTCGAAGCCGATTCGCTCACCGCGCAGAGCCTGAGGGACCAATATCAATATTCCTTGCCAAATGGAGTATCCAATAAAGCCCGTTGGGATTCATAAGTAGCTTTATCGCATGTATTTGGGGTCTTCTTTGTTTCCTCTCTCAAAGAACTTGGAAAATCAATTGCCGCGAAAA
>CAXBOL010000785.1:0-2919 GCA_963977295.1 uncultured Opitutaceae bacterium | reverse complement strand
CTCCCTCGCCAAACCTCTGCCGACGGCCCGGCGGTCCGTCCCTACCTTTCTATCGTCCAAATCATTCCAGACACCCGTATTCGCCAGCACTCGCCCGAAATCTGTTCTTGGCGCAGTCCATTCAAAGTTATACGGTTGTGGTTCCTTCGGTAATGATACATCGCGGTGGATCGAAGCCTGGGGACACGGCTCTCGTTCGTGCGTTCTCTAAACCCACTCAACCTCACCCGCCCTGAACCCGCTTCAGGCGCTATCGACTCCCCCCTATGGTCGCTTCAAAACCCAAATACCCCGGTATCCGTATCACCACCAACGGCAATCAGTTGGTCGCCTCCTACGTTGAGGCTCGCATATGTGAGGCCGGAATTTTTTACCCGATCACCCCCTCTACCGAGATGGGTGAGATGTTTGAATTTGCCCGGGCTAAGGGCCAACTCAATGTCTTCGGCCGACCCACCATTGCCATCGAGTGTGAGGGCGAACACGCCGCCCAGGGCGGTGCCATCGCCACTTCCGTCACGGGCAAGCGCACCGTCAACTTCACCTCTGGCCAAGGCATCGTTTACGGAGTAGAACAATACTACCACGCTCCTGGAAAACTTTGCACGATGGTCCTCGAGGTTGCCGCCCGTGCCCTCACCAAACACGCCCTCAACGTGCACTGTGGCCATGACGACATCATGGCTGCCCTCGACACCGGTTGGATCATGGTCATGGGCAAGGACGCCCAGCAGGCCGCCGACCAAGCCCTCATCCTGCGCAAAGTCACGGAGAAAGCCCTCACCCCGGGCATGAACATTCAGGACGGGTTCCTCACGTCTCATCTCGAACGCACCTTTCTCAAACACGAATCCGAACTCTTGCGCGAATTCCTGGGTTCCCCCGACGACATCGTGGAGTGCCCCACCCCCGCTCAACGCGAACTCTTCGGCCCGACCCGCCGTCGTATACCGAAGACCATCGACCTCACCAATCCCGCCTTGATCGGTCCGGTGCAAAACCAAGAGCACTACATGAACGGAGTGGCTGGACGCCGAAATCACTTCGTGGAACCCATCCTGGACTTCCTCCAAGAAGCCTACGACGAATGGGCCGCGCTCACGGGCCGCTACTACGGCTTGATAAGCGAGTATAACACCGCCAATGCCGACACCGTTTTTGTGTCTCTTGGCTCCGCCGCCGAAAACATCGAAGCAGCTATCGATCACCTTAAACTCACCCGTGGTGAAGAGGTCGGCAGCATCCACATTAACGTGATCCGCCCCTTCCCCGAGAAGGCCGTGATTCAAGCTCTCGCGGGAAAGAAAAACATCATCGTCATCGAGCGTACCGACGAGCCCATGGCCGGCGATAACCCCTTGGCCCGCGACCTACGCACCGCTCTCACCAAAGCGGTCGCCAACCACAAAGAGCTCTCCTACGCTCACATCCCCGCCATCGCTCCTGAGGATATGCCCCGGATTTACTCCGGCATCTACGGTCTCGGGTCCCGAGATTTCCGGCCGGAAGACATCATTGGCGCTTACGAATACACCCAGGGTAAAATCGCCCGCCAAGACGGCAAAACCCGCGAAGACGGCGAGTCGTTTTTCACCCTCGGCATCAACCACGCCTACTCGGTCCGCGCCGCGGAAACGCCTTCCCTTCTCCCCGATAAAGCCATCGCCGTCCGCCTGCACTCGATCGGCGGGTGGGGCATGATTACCACTGGCAAAAACCTCGCCGAAATTATTGGCGAACTCGGCACCTACGTCGCTGAGCGCGACAACGTCGTCGATGCCTACGGCAATCCCAAAGAGGTCGTGCACGTCTCGGCCAATCCCAAATACGGCTCCGAAAAAAAGGGTTCCCCTACCTCCTACTTCATGACTGCCGCGCCCGAACGCGTGCGGGTCAATTGCGACCTGCGACACGTCAACGTTGTGCTCTGTTGCGACCCGAAAGCATTCACCCACATCAACCCGCTCGACGGTCTTGTCGCCGGCGGCGCCTTCGTCTGGGAATCCGCCGAAGCCCCGGAAAAAGCCTGGGAACGTATCCCGCGTAAATACCGCCAGGAGATCATCGAGAAGCAGATCCGCGTGTTCATTCTGCCCGGGTTTAACATCGCGAAAAAAGCCACCAACCGCCCCGATCTCCAATTGCGCATGCAGGGCAACAGCTTCCTCGGCGCGTTCTTCAAGGTCTCGCCGTTCCTCGAAAATTTCAACATTACCGAGGATCACTTCAAAGACGTTGTCCGAGCCCAATACGTCAAAAAATTCGGCAAGTTCCGGGACGCCGTTGTCGACTCCAACATGGAGGTCATGACTCAGGGAGGCTCGCTCGTCCAAGCCGTGCCTCACGGCGCGATCGACGCTCGAGACTCCTCTTCCATGCGCGGTGATTTGCTCCTCCCCGTCAATTCTGACTGCGGTGGTAAGTGCGGCTGCACGCCGTTCGATGAACAACCCGAAGGCCTGCCCATGTATAAGATGGACACCTTCGACGGCGAATACCGCGCGGGGCTTGGTTACGATCAACCCGCCTCTCCTCTCGCCGCCGTAGGCGTAATGGCCGCCGGCTCCGGTGCCACCGCCTCCAAATACGGCGCCCGCCGCGAAACTCCTAAATATTTCGCGGAAAACTGCACCCAGTGCATGGAGTGCATCACCTCGTGTCCCGACACCGCGCTGCCCAACAGTGCCCACGATCTACATACTTTGCTTGCCACCGCCGTGGACAACTACGTGACGGATCCCGCGCAACGAGCCGCGATCCACGCCGCCGTCCCGAGCATCGACGGCGCCATCCGTGAAAAGATGTTGAGCAATGCCAAATCCAAGGAAGGCGAGACGGTGCGCGAACTCGTCATGGGCATCGTCAAGGCCACCCCGACGATCAATCAAGATGCCGCGCTCGAGCTCGATGGCATCCTCA
>CAXBOL010000784.1:0-2921 GCA_963977295.1 uncultured Opitutaceae bacterium | reverse complement strand
TTCATCCCAAAACCGAAACGGGCGATGGCGTTCCAGCATGACTTCATAACTCCCCCCTCCCGTGCCCAACCAAGGATTCGTTCTAACGTTCCCCCACGCCGCCCGCCAGAGGATCGGGCGGGTCAATTCACCTGACTGGTGATACAACCGGTCCAACCGTTCTCTCGCCTTCGGCACCGTCAGATATACTCCGGTGCCCGCGACTCCGAACAGAACCATGACCCCCAAGACTCGAATCCACCGGGCCCTCCATGACTGCCTCGAATTGAGCATCGGCCAGATCATCAGCGCGCCACCCAAAGCCAGCCAGCTCCCTCGCGAATAGGTCCACAACAGTGCTGCACTGCCGCCGATCAACACCAACACGGCAATCCAGCGCCCCCATCTACCTTCGCTCTGGCCCTTCAGCCCCACCACCGCCGCGAAGGGGAGAATTAAGATCATCCAACCCGCCAAGTTGTTTGGGGCACCAAACGCGCCTCCCGAGCGCTCCAAGAATTGCGGGATCTGCGTTCTCCCCGCCGGCAACCACGACGCATCTCCCAGACGTTGATATCCTGCCAACGCCACCAATCCCAATGTGATTAGGCTGACTCCAAACCACACAATTCGTCGCGCGGACGGTTCCCGCATGACGTGTAAACTTACCCAAAACCCAGCAATCATCCAGCCCCAGTTCAATCCGTCCAGCCACCCGCGCCCTGGCGTCGCGCCCAACGTCCCCACTTGAAAAGCAACGTAGATCAAAAAAGGAAGCGGCCACCACCAACCACTCGGCAATGCCGAAGGAACCGACAGCCAAGTGCGCCGCAGGATCACAGCCGAGAGCAGTCCCATCATGACCACAAAGGACCCTGCCATTGGCCCCGCCATCGCGCCTCCCAAATGCCAGGTCGTCCAGCCCAAGTTGCCGACCAGTCCAACCGCGATGCCATGATCAATTGATCGAGTCAAAACACGGGGATTAAACGGCGACATGGTCACGGTTTTGACTCTTCCGCCTCCCGGGCGCGACCGCAAAAAAAGACCACCTCGCCGAAGCAAGGTGGTCTGAAATTTTCACAAATGCTTTTCTAATCTTACTCAGTCGGCACCGTGGCGATCGTCTGGAGAATACGGCCCGCAATCGCGTAGGGATCACCCGCGGAATTCGGACGGCGGTCTTCAAGGTAGCCGCGATAGGCATCCTTCTTCACGAAGCTGTGCGGCACCCGAATCGAAGCTCCACGGTCAGCGACGCCCCAAGAGAACTGGTCGATCGACTGCGTTTCATGCAATCCGGTCAAACGGAGGTGATTGTCCGGACCATAAACCGCGATGTGCTCTTCCCGATACTTTGAAAAGGCATCCATCAACTTCAGGAAGTAGTCCTTACCTCCGACTTCGCGCATGTATTTGGTCGAGAAATTGCAGTGCATGCCCGAGCCATTCCAGTCGAGCGGATCGTCGTAAGCGCCGAGGAGTGGCTTGCAATGGAACTCAATGTCCACGCCGTGTTCTTCACCGAGGCGCATCAAAATGTAACGGGCGACCCACATTTCATCGGCGGCCTTTTTGGAACCCTTGCCGAAGATTTGGAATTCCCACTGACCTTTGGCCACCTCGGCGTTGATGCCCTCGTGGTTAATGCCGGCGTAGATACAGGCGTCGAGGTGCTCTTCCACAATGGAGCGAGCAATATCACCGACGGCTTTGTAACCGACCCCAGTGTAGTAAGGGCCTTGTGGTGCGGGATATCCACCTTCGGGAAAACCGAGGGGACGTCCATCACGATAGAAAAAGTATTCCTGCTCGAAACCAAACCAAGTGCCTTCGTCGTCCAAAATGGTCGCGCGAGTGTTGGTCGGATGGGGACTGCCGTCGGGCAACAGCACCTCAGTCATCACGATGAAGCCGTTCTCACGAGCTGCATCGGGATAGAGACCGACTGGCTTCAACAAGCAGTCCGAGCTCTTGCCTTCGGCTTGCTTCGTCGAACTGCCATCAAATCCCCATTCGGGACAGTCCTCGAGAGAGAACGTAGCAGGATCGCCGTCGACGATCTTGGTTTTTCCGCGAAGGCCTGCGACAGGGGTGTAACCGTCGAGCCAGATGTATTCCAGTTTCAGTTTGGCCATATGAATTGGTAGTAGATATCGAATGAGTTGCTGGGAACTGCACCGGCGGCGGTTGCCGGCCGTTACAGCGACTACGTCTGAAGATTAGGCCGTAGCATTTCCACTTGAGCACCTTACATGCCACTTAGAAACAAAATTCATGCATAGTTCGTGGCAAAAATTTCCTCGAACCACTATAATTTCCGGCACCACTTCTTGATTAACCCGCTTGCGTTCATAAAGTTACCCTATGCACGAGGTAAAAGACACGAAACGAGCGACCGTTCACATCGGTTATGACGGGCGCGTGCATAAAAAATTTCGCGGGGCACTGGCTCAGGAACGTTTTAACACCGAAGTCGCGGTGCTCCGATTTCTCGATGAGCAAAATTGTTCATTTGTGCCCAAGCTACTCGACGCCGATTCACAAAAATTAACCATCGTCACGTCTAACTGTGGCAAAATTGTCGACCATCTGAGCCGCGAAAAACTCAAATCCTTATTCGACGAGCTCGAAACTTACGGGGTCCGCCACGAAGATCCGTTCGCCCGCAACGTCACTTACCGCGCCTCTGACGGTCGGTTTTGTCTCATCGATTTCGAATTCGCCACGATTCTGAGTAATCCCTCAATTTCGTTGAAGCCCTCGATTGATCCGCCGCCTTCACAAGCTCCTGACCCCGATGCCTGAACCTGACTCTTGTCCACCACTCGCTATCCAATGGTCCGGTTGCTCCGACGTCGGTCGTTTTCGCAAAAACAACGAAGATACCTTTCTCGGCCTATGCTTCGACGGTCACGACGTGCAATACTTGGGCAAAACCG
>CAXBOL010000783.1:0-2928 GCA_963977295.1 uncultured Opitutaceae bacterium | reverse complement strand
GAAGACGGCGCCCCGGTTTTGGAATTCGGCGATATCTCCTTTGCCACGGCCGATCAGTTTCTTCGAGCCGACGCCGGTTTGGCTTTGGTTGAAGCAGTTCGTGGTGGTTTGTCCTCCACCAACGCCAGTAACTCCCCGGGCGGTATCATTAACTTTATCAGTAAGTCCGGCGAAGTAGCGGGCGGCAGCGTTTCCTACACTCGCGGTATGGACTTTGACACCGATCGGGTTGATTTTGAATACGGCACGCCGATCTCCGAGGACATGCGATTTCATGTGAGTGGGTTTCATCGCACCGGAGAAGGTCCCCGTGAATCCGGCTACAACGGTAACAATGGCGGACAATTGAAAGCCAACTTCACCAAGGATTTCGACAACGGCTATGTGCGCATTTACCTGAAGGCGCTGGATGATAGCGTGATCACTTACCTGCCCATGCCCACGGGAGTGCGGGGCACGGCGGGTAATCCGACGGTCGGCAGTGTGCAAAATTTCGATAAATTGGCCGGCACGCCGCATTCGGCCAACTTCCAGTCGTTTCTTGGTATCGATGGTGCCGGCAACACCCGCACGGGTGACGTGTCGGATGGCATTTCGGTGAAGGACACGACGTTCGGCGCAGAGGCCTCGTTTGATCTCGGCGACGGCTGGAAACTTTTTGATCGCCTCAGTGTTTCGGAAAAATCGGGACGCTTTATCTCACCTTTTCCAGCGACCATCGATTCTGCCGGCGCGATTGCCAACACCGTCGGCGGCGCCGGAGCCACCATGCAATACGCCAACGGCGCATCGGCCGGCCAGCCTTACAACGGCTTGGTCATGCGCACCGTGCTCTTCGACACGACGCTCAACAACTTCGACAATTTCAGCAACAAGTTGAAGCTCGATAAAACCTTCGACCTCGACGACGGCGGCAAAATCACGGTGGGGGCCGGTTTCTACCGCGCTCAACAAAACATCTCGATGGACTGGTTGTGGAATGCGTATCTTCTCGAGGTCAACGGCAAGAACGCCGCCCTGCTGGATGTGAAGAACGCGGCGGGCGATCTGGTTACCGACACGGGATTGGAAGCCTACAGCGCGACACCTTTTGGTAACTTCGGTCGGGCCTATGATACCCAATACGATATCGACGCTCCGTTTGCTTCGTTGGCCTACGCCAAGGATAAGTTGAACATGGATTTGAGCGTGCGCCGTGATAACGGCGAAGCCCGTGGAGCCTATTTTGGTGTGACCACCGGCACGCAGGATGTCGACGGCAATGGCGTGATCTCGACGCCGGAAACCAGCGTTTCGGTCATCGATCGAGCCAACCCCATTCCGGTCAACTACGACTGGGCTTACACTTCGGTGTCGTTGGGCGCCAACTACTCGATCGATGATGACACTGCGGTCTTTGTTCGCTACAGCGAAGGAGGTCGGGCCGGTGCCGACCGTATCGTCGATTTCCTCAATGCCGACGGAAGCATCAAGGACGCGAAATTGGCCTACAACTCCACCGAGCAATTTGAGGCAGGGGTCAAATATCGCACCCGCGACTTGGTGCCAGGAAACCTCGGTCTATTCGCGACTTTGTTTCACGCCAAAACCAATGAGCCTTCGAACTTTGAGGTCACGACCCAGCAGGTGATTGAGCGCCAATACAAGGCCACTGGTCTGGAGCTGGAATTCGCCTACAGTTTGAACAACTGGGACGTGCGGGGCGGAGTAACCTTCACCAGTGCCGAAATCAGCGGAGCCGACAACCTCGCGCTGATCGGGAACACTCCCCGCCGCCAAGCTGACATGGTGTTCCAAATCACCCCATCCTACACCACGGATCGTTTCACCCTGGGCACCACCTTTATCGGCACGACCGACTCCTATACTCAGGATGACAACGACCTGAAGATGCCGGGCTACACCTACATCAACGCGTTTGCTCGCTACAACATCACTCAAGGCCTGACCGTCTCACTCGAAGTCAACAACTTGACCGACACGTTTGGGATTAGTGAGTCCGAAGAAGGTTCGATTCCCACCAGCGGTATCATCCGCGCCCGGGGCATCACCGGACGCACCACTTCGCTCACGTTGAAGTATTCATTCTAAGATTACACAAGCTCGACTCCGCCTCATCGATCGCAACCGCGAAGTAACCTGACCATGAAGAATCAAGTTCAACTGATCACTTATGTGGATCGTTTGGGGGGAGCCGGACTACCGGCGTTGAACGCACTGCTGGGGGGGGCGCTTAACGGCCTCTTCGGTGGAGTTCATTTGCTGCCGTTTTTCGATCCGATTGATGGTGCGGATGCGGGGTTTGATCCGTCGGACCACACCAAAGTTGATCCTAAACTGGGGGACTGGTCGGACGTGAAAAAATTGGGCACCCAAGTGGAGGTGATGGCGGATTTGATCGTCAATCACGTCTCTGCCGACTCTCGCCAGTTTCAGGATTTCATCGCGAAAGGAGACCAGTCGCCCTTCGCCGAAATGTTCCTCACTCGGGATCGAGTCTTTCCTGGTGGCGCGTCGCAAGCGGAGTTGGCGCAGGTCTACCGGCCGCGTCCGGGATCGCCGTTTAGTCCGGTGACGTTGATGACGGGGGAAACCAAGCAGCTGTGGACGACCTTCACCCCGAAACAAATCGATATCGATGTGAGTCACCCTGCGGGCAAAGCTTATCTGGACTCCATTTTGGAAAAATTCCATGCGGCCGACATCAAGCTCATCCGCCTTGATGCGGCGGGCTACGCGATCAAAAAACGGGGCACGAGTTGCTTCATGATTCCCGAGACCTTTGCGTTCATCGGTGAGCTGACCGCCAAGGCGCGAGATTTAGGCATGGAAGTGTTGGTTGAGATCCATGGTTATTACCAACAGCAGATCGAAATCGCGAAACGTGTGGACTGGGTTTACGACTTTGCATTGCCGCCGTTGGTGTTG
>CAXBOL010000782.1:0-2936 GCA_963977295.1 uncultured Opitutaceae bacterium | reverse complement strand
CTTGTAGAAGCCGTTGATCGAGAAAAGGCCTTCTTCGGTTGATCCAAAATAGAACTCCACCCCGAAGTCATACTGCCACGCAAGGAAAGGTTCGAGGTCAGGGTTCCCTCGGCTGACCTCGGCATCCTCAGCGTCGATGCTTCGGCTGGGATTTAATTCGCCGATGGTGGGACGGGTCATCGCCCGAGTCACCGCACCGCGGAATAGCAACTTATTGTTGTTAATCGGCGATAGGGTGAAGTTGAAGGCAGGAAGGGGCGAGCTGTAGCTACCGTCCAACGAGGGTTCCTCATCGAGGACCCACGATTCGGTCGCCGTGCTAAGGACAACGCGGCCGTTTCCAGTCACCTCAGTCTGCACATAACGCAACCCGATATTGCCCCGTGAACTGACGGCATCGAAATCATGAGCGAAGTCAACTTGGGCATAAACCGCCAAATTATCCTCAAAGATATCGTAGAAGTTGTTGTTGTCGAATACGTCAGGCGCACTGGAAGGAAACTTGAGATAGAGGTCCTTGGGATCGATTGACGGCCAGGTGGTCAAAAAGTCTTCCCCGCCCTTGCCTAAACCGAAGGTGCCATCGAGCACAAATGGGGAGACTCCGTCCCCGAAGGTAATATCGTCACCGTTAGCTTTGGACAGATTGGAGTTCTGAGAACCTTGACGACGACTGAACACCGTCTCGGCCCAACGCAGGCCAGTCTTGAAACGGGTCAACCCAGAGCTCGCCAGTTTCCGCTCAAGATCAATCTTTCCTTCGGTTTCATCGATCGAGATAACGCGGTGGCCCCGCGACAGACCACGGAGTGGGATATCTGCGAGAGGCAACTCGGTCGAGGCAGTGTAGACCATCGGCGTGCGAGGATCATCCCCCAGCACGTAGCCCCCCACTCCGTCTCGATTGATACGAGCCTGCACGGTGTATTCGTAAAAGTCCTCGATCGACTCCGAGTAACCGCCCTCGACCTTGGCCGACCATTCGTTGCCCTCCCATTTGAGGCCGCCGCTCAGGCCCGTGGTGTCGAGCTGAGTTTCTCGCCGGAAATTATTGTAGTCAACGCGTTGGCGGTCGAATTCGGCGGCAGTCAGAGTGTTGGTGTCGGGATCCCGCACCCCATTGAGAAAGCGACCGCGACTGAACTCCACTTGGATGCGGGACTTGTCCTCGTTGCGCTCCTCTCGGGTGATCATCGTGTTGAGGAACAGTTCGAGTTCGTCATAGGGTTTGAATTGGAGCTTGCCGTTTAAGTTAAGCTTGGGGTTGTCGCCCGACCTGCCTTCCAGACGAAGTCGCTCCGGAAAATATCCGCCATCAACGGCCGGATCGTTGCTGGAGAGGGCGCTCCAGTCAGGATCTCCGGTTTGCACTTTATCGAGACGCCGGTCACGTTCCTTGTAGTCTACCGAGGCCAGAATGCCGAGCCGACCGTCGTCAAAAACATTGGAATAAAATGCACCGAAACCGGGCTCGGTTCGATCGCGTGCCGCACCATCGAATAGCTTCGCGTTCACGCCCCACTTTAGTTTCCCGATGTCGAGTGGATTGGCAGTCTTGAGCCTGACCGTGCCCCCGACTCCACCCTCCACGTCGGCTGCGGTCGGCGACTTCACCACTTCGATCTGGCTATAAAGGTCGGAGGCGAAAACCGATAGCAGACTGGCGCGACCCGGCTCGGATTGATCGGCCGTGACCATCATGGAACGACCATCAAGTTCAACACGGGTAAACTCCGGCGAGAGACCGCGAATTGAAACACTCTCACCTTCTCCATTGTTACGGGTGAGCGATACACCGGAAATGCGCTGCAACGCTTCGCCAATGTTTTGGTCCCCAAATTGCCCGACCTCCTCGGCAGTAATCAGGTCCGTTACCTGTCCGGATTGGCGCTTAGCCTGAATGGCATCGCCCAAGGAGGAACGGAAGCTCTTGACCTCGAACGCATCCATTTTGACCACGTCCGAATTCTCTTCGGTTTGTTGGGCGGAAACGGACAACGATCCTAGGGCGAGAGCGAAAAACGAAACACGCCGTAAAGAGGCGCGGATTGAGCGGGAAATAGGCGGAACTGAATAGGTCGGGTTTTGCATGGGATGGAGAATCTAGGGGTAAGCCTCCGCCGTGCTTCGCTAGTGATGAGGCTTCATCAGCCGCCTCACTCCAGCCAGTGCGGGAGAGGAGTTCGTCTGAATCCCTTGCAATCACTACACCAAGATTCGCTCGATTCGTATTCTGTGAAACCGTTACGCGATTCTCGCGCCACAGACCCGGAGCCAGCCCTCGGCCCTCCGTATCCTTATCGAATCAAATGAGTTGAATAGATCGTCAAATCACCCGGCACCCAATCGTCACTCGGCTGTCGCCGAAATGTAGCGATTCCACTGCTGTTCAATGGCCTTGGGATCCGGACGACCGTCGGAAACAATGACCCGGTAACGCATTTCGATTTCTTGGTCGGCGTCGATTTTCCAATCAAACTCTTGGGCCGGCACATAGTTGAAAAAGATCTTTCCATTCGGCCAGATCCGCATCCGCTGCGGTGCGTCGTGATTGGAGGGATGCCCCATGATCACGACGGTGGCATCACCGGATTCGGTCGGCCCATACATCGCCACCCAACGACCGCGGGTGGCGTGACCGTTACTTCGGTCCAGCCCCTCCGAGGTCAAATATTCCGCGTTACCTTCTTCCCAATTGAGTGGAGCCCGGTAGGCAATGCCTCCGCCATAGCGGTAAGCCGGAAACAGGAGCGGAGCATCGGTGATATTGCGCTGGCGTATCACATAATCGATGACATTTGCTCCGCCGCTTCGGCTCACGTCTACGGTGAGGGTTTCGGCAAGGACGACTTCTTCAGCTGTGCCATCATGCGCCGAGGCGACGTGCTCCTGTCGGACGGAAAACCCGACCGCACCGGCACTCTGGTGTAAGCTCT
>CAXBOL010000781.1:0-2941 GCA_963977295.1 uncultured Opitutaceae bacterium | reverse complement strand
CAAGGCAGTCTTCGATGAGCACGCGGGAGCCGCTGGCACCAAATTTATTGCCTTCGAGCATATCGGCCACGGCGGCTTCGGCTTCGGCGGTGGTTTGGGCGACAATGACGCCTTTACCGGCGGCAAGGCCGTCGGCTTTAACCACGATGGGTGCGGCACGGGCGCGGAGGTAGGCGATGGCGGGTTCGACCCGGTCAAATATACCGGCGGGGGCCGTGGGGATGCCGTATTTTTGGAGAATTTGTTTGGTGAGGATCTTGGAAGCCTCGAGTTGGGCTCCGTCGGCTTTGGGTCCGAAGGCAGGGATGTTGACCGCGGCCAAAGCGTCGACCAATCCGAGCGCCAGCGGCACCTCGGGACCGACGACGACGAATTCCACCGCCTCACGCTGGGCCAACGCCACCAAGTCCGAGACGGCATCGGCCGCGATCGCGTGGCACTCGGCGCCATCGGCGGCCATGCCGGGATTGCCGGGGGCGGCGAGGAGGCGAGGGGCGGCCGGAGACGCGATAAGGGCGCGAACGAGGGCGTGTTCGCGTCCACCGGAACCAACAATGAGAACGGATTTGGGCAAGGAAGGTGAGGCCATCAGCTCAAAGCACTTGAAGCTTCTCGCGGTAGAAGGCCACCACTTCTTCAGGATCGTCCGTAAACAAAATGTAGTCGGCCATCCAGGCCGGGGCGCGACCGGCGCGGATCATGCCCTCGAGTTGCAGGCGCAGTTCGCGGAAATAAGTGGCGTCGAAAAACACCATCGGCACGCGAGGACGAATCCCGAGCTTGAGGTTGCAAAGCTCGATGCCGATTTCCTCCAAGGTGCCGACGCCCCCCACGTTGAAGATGCAGAAGTCGGCGACTTCGAACCACTTTTGTCGGAAATGCCGGGAGGATTCCTGGAAAGTGTTGAAGAAATCCACGCCGAGTTCCGGAGGCTGCGCTTCGAGTTCGAGGAAACATGCGCCGGTTAGGGCGCCCTTGGCGCGAGCTTGTTCGCAGGCTAGGCCCATGACCCCGCCGCCGCCGCCGGTGAGCACGCCCACGTTGGGGCCCATGTAGGCGGTGAGCGTGTCGATCAGGGTGGAGATACGGGCGGTCTGTTCGTCGTCGAGCCCCACGGCACTGCCGTAAAACGCGAGCACGGTGCACTCCTGGAAGCGTCGGCCGATCTCTTCCCGGAGAAAGAACCCGTGATCTTTTTTATACACGTGGAAGTAGAGGTCGTTGAGGTTGGGCGTGAACCAATAGACGTCGATGCCGAGCGCGGCCAAGGTGTCGAGGCGACCGTGGGCATTGTGACTCAAAAAGAAACCATGAGTGCGCGAGGCATGGCGAAATACGACGCGACGGAGCTTCAGTTCCGGCAAGCGCGCCAGCAGTTCCACCTGTTCGAGCAGATTGGGGAAGTAGTTGGTGATCAGCGTGTCGGAATCCGCGGGAGCTTCCTCCAAGGCCTGCAACAATGTGGGATAACCGCACGATTCCTCTGCTTCGGTCAGACTATCCCGCAGTCCGCCGCCAGATGAGCCGGCGTGCACAAACAGGGAGCGGTTTTCCATCGCCGCGTGTTGGCCTTTTACGGTGACGCGCAAGCGCGGCTTGGTTTTGCTCGGAGAGGTGCGAGGCGAGGACGCGTCGAGGCAATTGAAGATCTGCTGGGTCGTGGCGCTGAGTCGTTCGCGCTTTTGCGCCAACGCCTTGGAATGGGAGCCGTCTCGTTCTGGCGCATGGAACAACTCCACCGATACCATGGGGTTCACGACGGGCTCCTCCCCTTGGTTGTAGATTTCCAGCATGATGTTGGTGCCGAAAGTTTTCACGGGGTCGAGCAGCACCGCGCTGGTGTGGATGCCGAAATTACCCTCGCCTTGGTTGAGCACCACGTAGTGTTCCTTGAGATACATGGAGCAGCTGGTGAGCACGCCGGATTGCGGTTGAATCACCAGAGGTGAGGCGGCGTGGCGGACTTGAACTTTATCGAGCAGCGACCGGCCGGCGCGGCCGGAGACCAAGCGTTCGAACGTCTCGCGCTCAAGGTTCTGTTTCAACGTGTAGCGGACGTGGTGCGGTGTGAGAAACACCCGCCCGTCGCGATCAATCGAGATGGTATTGGGCAGCTTGATGGTGTTTTTGCTGACGGCTTGCCAGATCTCCGCCGTCGTGAGTTTGGCACTCGCGGGGGCGTGGAACAGACGTCCGACGGGCGATCCCAGCTGGAGCAGTTTGCGCCAGTAGGCGGCGTGCGGGAAACTTTGATCGTAGATAAACGCTTCAGCTTCGAGCACGACCCGTTTGCCGTCGACCGAGGGCGGGCCGAACGTGAGCATCTCAATGCCGATACGGGCCAACGTGCTGCGTTCGGTGAACTTCAGCGTGCTGAGTTGGGACTTGAGGAACTCGAATTCGGCGGGGTTGCGCGGCCAGAAGGCGAGAGTGAGTAAGACCGGCTTGTGATCGCCTTGAGGGCGGACGGTCAGAATCTGACCGTCTTGGCTGGTCCAAAAATTGTCGGGGTTCATGGGGGAGTAATGAAGAGCAGTGCGGACCAGTTACAAGTGAGGAGTCGGTTATTGCCACGGGATTCCGCGCCCGGCAGCTTGGGCGGTTTTCCGAGCGATGTCGTCATCGTCTCATTTTCAACGTCGGCCCTAAACTCATGAAATCGTTTCTATCAGTCACCTCCTTGGCTCTGTTGTTGGCCACCAGTGCCATTGCGCAGGCTCAGCCTGTTGCACCCCCCGCTGCGGCGGATTCCGCGACGGGTGCGGCGCCCGAAATCACCGAAGCTCAATTGCTCGAGATTTACGGCTGGATGACCGGCATGCGCGCGGGATTGAACCGGTTGGGCTTGTCGGAAGAGGAAGCCGGTGCGTTCCTGCGCGGACTGTCCGCCTCGAGCGACGGCGTTGATCTCCAGGTCGATTTGCAACAGGTCGGGCCCATG
>CAXBOL010000780.1:0-2944 GCA_963977295.1 uncultured Opitutaceae bacterium | reverse complement strand
TCTTAGGTGAAGGTGACCTCACCACTGGCGCGGCCATGACCGTTGCCAGCGGGAGTTGGGCGCAGTTCATGCGTGCGATTAAAGATACACCCCAAGCGTCCGGCGTCGTGATCAAGGACGCAATGCGCCAAAGTTTTCGTGAAACCACGGCGGAAAGCATCGGCATGATTCAAGTGCTCTACTCGACCTTCGCTACCGTGGTGGCCTTCGGTATCGTCTACAACAGCGCCCGCATCGCCCTTTCGGAACGCGCCCGGGAACTCGCCACCCTCCGCGTTCTGGGTTTCAGCCAAGGGGACGTGGGCAGCGTGCTGGTCGGAGAGCTCGTGGTGCTCGCCATCGTCGCCGTGCCCCTTGGTCTTCTGCTGGGGTCAGGTATGGCCCAGGCACTGATGCAAAGTATCAACACCGAAACCGTGCGACTCCCTCTCGTCCTTTCGGTGTCAAACTACGCCTACGCCGTCCTCGTCATCACCCTTGCCACGGTCATCTCTGCGACCATCGCCTGTCGTAAACTCAATCAACTCGACCTTGTCGGGGCTTTGAAATCACCCGAATAGTTTTTCAACTTCGCTCTGCGTTTCGTCACCATGTCCGCCCCCGCCACGCCGCCGCCCTCCTACGATCCGTCCGCCCATGACGACCATCATCAACGTCGCCATGGCTGGCGCTACCTCGCCGGCGCCGTCTTGGTCGGGCTGATTGCATTCGGCCTGTGGCCCAAACCACATCTGGTGGAAATCGCCATCGCTTCCCGCGGTCCACTCGTGGTCACGGTTGACGAAGAAGGCGTGACCCAAGTGCGACATCGTTACATCATATCCAGTCCTGTATCCGGGCAGTTGCGACGGATTGATTTGAAACCCGGCGCCCGCATCGTGGCAGGAAAAACCGTCGTCGCCGTGCTCGAGCCTGCCAGTGGTGACATCCTCGATGCCAGTAGCCAAGCTCAGGCCGAGGCGCGCGTGCGGGCCGCCGAAAGTCAGGTTGCTCAAGCCCAAGCCGAGCGACAACGGGCCGCTGCATCTTATGAACTAGCTCAGTCTGAAGCCGCCCGGCAACGCGTACTCGGACGAGACAAACTGGTTTCTCAACAAGAGATCGATATCGCGGAGAGTCGAGAGCGCACGACTGCGCAGGAAGATCGCGCATCCACTTTTGCACTACAGGTCGCCCGCTACGAACTCGAACGCGCCCAAGCGGTGCTGCAACGCTCTCTCCCCGGCGCACCGGCCGAGACCTCGCTCTTGAAAATCACTTCTCCCATCAGCGGGCAGATTTTGCGAGTGTGGCAGGAAAGTTCGCGGCTCGTGACGGGAGGCCTGGCGCTACTCGAAGTCGGCGATCCTACCGATTTGGAGGTTCGCATTGAGGTCTTATCCCGCGACGGGGTTGCGATCGAACCCGGCGCGACAGTATGGCTCGATCAATGGGGCGGCGAAAGTCCCTTGGAAGCAAAAGTCCGGTTGGTCGAACCGGCCGCTTTCACCAAAGTTTCGGCCCTCGGGGTCGAGGAACAACGGGTCAACGTCTTAGCCGATTTGGTGTCTCCCCTAGAGGCCCGTCGATCACTGGGAGACGGTTATCGAGTCGAAGCTCGCATCGAACGCGCCCGGCGCAGCGATACACTCGCCGTTCCCGCCGGTGCGTTGTTTCAACGCGACCGCGCCTGGATGACCTTTGTCATCGACGGCGGCTCGGCCAAATTACAGCAGGTTTCGGTGGGACTCACCAACGGGATGATGACGGAGGTCACGGCGGGACTAAACGCCGGCGATGCGGTCATCGTTTATCCCGGTGATAAACTCACGGACGGGAGTCGCGTTAAGCCTATCGCCGAGTAGAGGATCCTTGGATTCGCCCGCAAGAATCCTGAGTGACTCCCCTACTCCGCGACGTTTCGCTTTGCGTCCAGCGCGCAACCCGGTTCGGTCTGCGTATTCGCATGACTGATCCCAACGATACCATTGTCGCACCCGCTACACCCGCCGGCACCTCGGCGATTGCCGTGGTGCGCGTCAGTGGCTCGCACTGCCTCGACCTCGCGACGCAGATCTTTGGCGCCGAGCTCCCGCCCCGGAAGGCCAGCCACCGCCATTATCGCGACCTAACCGGCAAAGTCGTCGACGACGTGTTGGTGACCTTCTTCACCACCCCCCACTCTTATACCGGCGAGGACGTGTTGGAAATCTCGACCCACGGTAATCCTCTAATTTCCCAACTGGTTCTCGACGATTTACTTAATCGAGGCTGCCGCGCCGCCGAGGCTGGAGAGTTCACCCGCCGAGCATTCTTGAACGGACGACTTGATTTGAGCCAAGCCGAGGCCGTGATGGACCTTATTCACGCCCGGAGTGCCCGTGCCATCAGCATCGCCAACCAACAACTGCAAGGGAGTTTGGGCCGACACCTCACTGCCCTGACGGACGAACTCCTCCTCGCCCTCGCTCGCGTGGAGGCCTACATTGACTTCCCCGAAGAGGATTTACCCCCCGAAGACCGGGCCATTGTCGCCGAAACTTTGGCCAATGTTCTACGTGGAACAGATCGCCTCCTCGCGACTCATCGTTACGGCGATCTACTGCGAGACGGCATCAAAACCGTAATCCTTGGCGAGCCCAACGCGGGCAAAAGCTCCCTCCTGAACGCCCTGCTCGGACGCGAACGCGCCTTGGTCAGCGACGAGCCCGGCACCACTCGTGACTACTTGGAAGAACGTGTCATTGTCGGCGACCATTGCCTTCGACTGATCGACACCGCTGGACTCAATCCCGCGCCCGGCAGCGTGGAAAAACTGGGGATCGACAAAACCTACGAACGCATCGCGGAGGCGGATCTGATTCTCCTCGTTTTGGATTCCACTCGACCGACGCCCACCCTGCCCTCGCCTATTGCCGACAAGCTTTCGGCAGCGACGACTCTGGTGGTGCTCAACAAAACTGAT
>CAXBOL010000779.1:0-2947 GCA_963977295.1 uncultured Opitutaceae bacterium | reverse complement strand
GTCGATGGATTGGACGGTGTGGCAGATGCGGACGGCCCAGCGGTCCGTCCCTACCTTTTGTAGTCCAATTCATTCAAGGCGTTGGTATTACAAACTACTACGCTCTACACCAAAAGACGGGGGGGAATAGTCAGGGAGCGACTAGTCGGGGCCGAGAGTGCCATTGGGTGGTGCCGACGTTGACGGCGACTCCCCTAAATCTCAGCCCAAGCGCCACACCCCGTTGAGTTGCCAATCCGTTTGTCACTCAATAAAGGACTTTTTCAGGTAAATACCCCCGGGATGGAGTTTGAGGTCTCCGATGAGAGACGCCCCCTTCAATCGCTAAAGCGATAGCCCGGCCGCGACCGCAGTCGCTCAATCCGAAGACTGACCTGAGGCGATTACTTCCATTTCCAGCACCTGATGCACAGTCTTGAGCAGCGTTTGGGCGGAGAAGGGTTTGGAGAGAAAGGCATTCGCGTTTTCCCGCACTTGTTTGAGCGCGTCACTTTCAACCCGAGCGCCAGCCAACCCGCTCATGCCAATCACTTTCACACTCGGATTCAATTTCCGCAGCGTTTCCATCAGCACCGCTCCATTCATATTGGGCATATCCACATCGGTGATGATCAAGGCCACTTCGGACGCGTGGGCGTTATAGTTCACGATGCCTTCAATCCCGTCCTCGCCTTCGATCACCCGGTAGCCTTGATCATTGAGCACCGCTTTGGTGATTTCACGGATCATAGCGTCATCGTCGACGACGAGAATGAGCTCCGACCGTCCCGATTCGACGTTAAAGGGGTGATCCGAATCCTCGTCCGGTTGTTCCGCCTGGCTCACCGGCAAATAGATCCGGAAAGTCGTGCCGTGGCCGAGGGCCGTCTCCACGTGCACAAACCCCTGATGAAGATCAATGATGCTGCGCACCGTTGATAGCCCCAACCCCGAGCCCCGACCGTCGCCTTTGGTGGTATAAAAAGAATCCCACATGTGCTCGAGCACCTCTGGTTTTATGCCCGTCCCAGTGTCCGAAACTTCCAGCACCAACCAATTTCCGCTCCGGCCTCCGGTGATGCGCTCAGCCGCTACCTCATCGAGGGTGCGATTATAAACCGCAAATTTAAGCTCCCCCCCCTCGGGCATCGCATCTCGGGCATTCACCCCCAAGTTGAGCAACACTTGGTGAACCTGCGTCGGATTCACTTCCACCGGCCAGGCGTCGGTAGAGATTTCAGTCGTGAGCTTAATATTGCGGGGCAACGTCGCTTCGAGCACCCCGACCACATCGCGGGCCAGATGTTTCACCTGAGTGGTGCGGGCCTCTTTGGACGCACCATGCACAAAGGCCAGAATCTGTCGCACCAAACTCGTCCCCCGCTCTGCGCTCCGCTCCAATAAATTAAGAATCGAATGGTCACGCTCCGAGGTCACATTGGGCCGCAACAACGGCGCCGTGAACAACACCGGAGCAAGCATGTTATTTAAATCATGCGCGATTCCCGAAGCCAGGAGCCCTAGACTTTCCAATCGCTGCGCCCGGAAAAATTGTTCTTGCAGCTGCTTTTTCTCCGAAATGTCTGCGGCCATGACCAACCGCGTCGACCGTCCTTGGAAGGACAAATCGCGCGCAATCACCTCGACGCTTAAAACCGTGCCGTCTTTCCGCCGATGTCGCCACTCATTCTCCAACGGGGTATTTTCACGATTTTCTTTCACCTTAGTCAGGAGGCGCTCAACGTCTTCGGCGGGGTGTAGTTGCGTCATCTTTAACTCCAGAAACTCTGCCCGACTGTATCCATACTGCTCGACCGCCGCATCATTCACCGCGACGAAGTTCAGCGTCTCGTTATCAAACAGCCACATCGGCAGTGGATTGTGATCAAATAGCAGACGGTAGCGCGCTTCGCTCTGCTGCAGCAGCTTTGCCGCCGCTTTTCGTTCCGAAACATCGCGGGTAAAATAGACAAATTGACCTCCTTCGATAGGGAGGAACTGCGCACTAATTTCCACCTCAAGCACACTGCCGTCTTTCCGAAGTAAGCGACGTTCCAGTAACAGGCTGGTCAATTGAGAGATCCGCTTCAAAGTCCCGGCCAAATCGGCGGCTGCACCATCCGCATTCAAATCCGAGAGGCTCATGCCGAGTAGTTCATCCCGGGTATAGCCGCTCATTTTCACGCTGGCTAAATTCACGTCGAGGATACGACCTTGATTATCCGTCAGCGCATAGCCATCTTGCGCGGTTTCCAAAATCGACTGCAAAAGCCGACTCGCATTGCGGGCTTCGACTTCGCTCCGATGCTTAAACAAGGCGATATCGATCACCGTCTTCAATTCCCGTTGGGTGAACGGCTTCACGATGTAGCCAAACGGATCCGCATCGATCGCCCGCTGAAAGGTTTCGGTCGCGGCAAACGCGGTGAGAAATACCACGGGAACTCCGATCTGATCACGCACCAAGCCAGCCGCCTCAATCCCATCCATTTCGCCAGCCAGGTTGATGTCCATGAGCACCAAATCCGGTCGGTTTTTCAACGCGCCGTCCACGACATCCTCACCGCGGATACAGAAGCCGACGGGATCAAAGCCCATAATCTCCAGCTGCTCACTGATATCGCGAGCAACGATCGTTTCATCCTCAACAATCAAAATTCGGGACTTGGTCATGGCTGCGTAGAGGTAGAGGGCGGCTCAGTGGATTGAACTGAAGAGATGATCGTTTCCCTCAAGTCGTTTAGCTTTACGGGTTTCGAAAGATAGCCATCCATCCCGGCGGCGAGACACGACTCTTTGTCCCCCTCCATCGCATTGGCCGTCATCGCAATGATGACCGGTTGAGCGGCCGGCAATTGGCGCACTTTCCGCGAAGCCTCGAGGCCATCCATCACCGGCATTTGCACATCCATCAGGACCAAATCGTAGTTCTCATGTCCACAGGCTTCCACTGCCAGGAGTCCGTTTT
>CAXBOL010000778.1:0-2948 GCA_963977295.1 uncultured Opitutaceae bacterium | reverse complement strand
ATGGGCCGATTGGAAGATTTCTTCAGCTCGGCTCACGAGTTCGGGATGCAAACTTGCCAGATTGTTGGTCTCGGCGGAGTCAGTCGCGAGATCATAGATCTCCACCGGGCGATCGAACCCGTTGCGAACCGCTTTCCAATTTCCGAAACGCGCCGCTTGAATGGCACCTTGGTCCAGATGCAGTTCCCAGTAGAAGTAGTTGCGGGCAGGAGCATCGCCTCCCTTGAGATAACTCACGAGGGAATGACCGTCGGTCTCATAACCTTCGCCGGGGCGCGCTCCACTCAACTCGACGAATGTGGGCATGAGATCCCAAAACGCCCAAGGCTGACTATCGACCCGCCCGGCCGGCACCGTTCCTGGCCACCACGCGAAAGCGGCTTGGCGCAATGCCCCTTCATACATGCCGCGTTTGAATCCGCGCAGTTTACCGCCCATCGTCTGATCAAACCGCTGGCCGATTTCGGAATCGGGGTTGAATGATGATCCGTTATCCCCGGCAAAAATGATCAGGGTGTCCGCCGCGACGCCCATTTCGCGTAGGGTATCGACCAACTCCCCCATATCCGAATCGATTCGAGTGACCTGGGCCGCATAGGCTTTTTGCTGTTCCGACCAGGGCTCGTCCTTGTAGAGTCCGTAGTCATCGATTTCGTGGCGACCGTGGGGCAACGTGATCGCGTAGAACATCATGAACGGGTTTTTACCTTGGTGCCGGACCCACCTGATCATGTCATTCTGGATCAATTCCTGCGCGTAGGTTTCGCCGACGGATCGCCCGTCGTTACCCGGGAGGATGAAGGGCTGGTCATTGTTGTAGAGGTAGGTGGGGAAATACGAATGAGCATGCCTTTGGCAGTTGTAGCCGTAGAAGTGATCAACTCCTTGTTTGTGCGGGTTCCCGCTAGTGTCGAAGAATCCCATGCCCCATTTGCCAAACGTGGCGGTGCCGTAGCCTACGGATTGGGCGATTTCGGCGATGGTTACGGTTTTATCCGGCAAAGGTAATTGGCCGTCGGGGGGGAGTTCGTAGTTTCCCCTGATCGGGCAGTGCCCGGTATGAAGGCCGGTGAAAAATGAGGATCGGCTGGGGGCGCAGACGCTCGTGCCACTGTAGGCCTGCATGAAGCGAGTGCCCTCTCGCGCCATCTGGTCGAGTCGAGGGGTCTGGATGAGCTTTTGACCGTAGACGCCAAGATCGCCCTGGGCGATATCGTCACTGAGGACGAAAATGAAATTAGGTTTTCGGGCGAACGCGTTACCGGCCAAACTGACGGTAAGCAGCAAGAGTGTTGTCCAGATCAGGAAGGGGGATTGGGGTGGGCGGATCATGGTCTTGGGGGTGAATAGCTCGAGTAGAGTGAAAACTCAGCCGCATGCTGCAAGTGAGTGGGTCAGAATTCGGTCAAAGATTTGGGCAAGTAGACCCGGAAAGCTACCAAAGTAGTCAAAAGTCAAGGTATGACGTCCTGTGGTTGGAATCGTCCGAAACTAGATCAAATTCGACCGTCGCTTTGAAATACTTCGAAGCCTTGATTCGTGAGTAATTGAAGCTCCGCAAATAACGCCTTGTCGACCTTGGAAAAATTGAAGCAGGACTTGCCCTGCATTCGTTTTCTGAGGTCATCGCTTATTGTTTCCAAGAGATCAGGGTGGCAATAAACCGGCATTAAATGGAATGCGACCTTGGTTTTGGAGGCTTTGACCATGCCGAAGAATATTGGTTTTCCCTTCTCCGTGATTCTTGAGTTTAGAGTATACTCGGAGTCGAGATCCTTCACGACGTCCAACTTGGCTTCATGCTGTTTCAGGATCAACCGGAGTGCTTGATAGGTTTCATTCATAATTGGGTGGTTCTTGCGCCGAACATATACAGTCAAATCGGGCACGTTCTGGTTCTTTTTTAGATCGGTTTGGGGTGAGACTAATCAGAGAGTATGGTAAATGAAGTAGAGGTTCACATTTGGCGAACTGTTTACACTCGTCTCTGCCTGGAATGTGGGAGGGTTTTTTTACCCCGACCTCAGGCTGATGGCCCGTGAAACCGGAACTGACAAAGGGTAGCATGCTGGGCAGTGAGGCAGACGCGGACGGTCCAACGGTCCACCCCAACCTATTTCAAGTTTGAAGTCGCAGAGGTAGGGCGTGACCGCTGGGCGCGCCGCAGGCTGATGGTTGATTCGAACCAGTCGGAGGGTAAACTCCCTCTTAGGTTGGCATTGGCACCCAACGCTCCGTTGAAATCTGACTACTTCAGTTTGATGGTATAACTTTGAGGGTAGCTCGGATCGGGCTCGATCAGTTTTTGTCGATTGGAGCGAACAGAGCGTCGACCAGTTCGGGAGTTGCCCCCGGGCTTTGCCGCCAGGTCTCCTTCTTCATTTTCCCCACGCTCGCGGGGCCGGATTCGACGAACAGGAGGTCGGCGATCAGGCGTAGCGAATCGGCTTGGTAGGCCACTTGAAGCTGGGGCTGGTAGCGCGAGACCACCAATTGAGCCGTGGCCATGGGATCCGCGATGGCGGCTCGCCAACCGCGATTGCTGGCGGCCAGAAACGCGCGCAACGCGTCAGGGCGGGCCGCACGATTGGATTCGCTGGTGTAATAAACCTGCGAATACGCCAGATAACCGTGATCACGACCCGCGAATACTCGCACGCGGTGACCCGCAGTTTCAAATGCGACCTTTTCATCTATGACGTAGGCGACCTGCGCGGCGACTGCGCCTGCCGGCAAGGAATGGTGGTCGTCGTGGAGCACAACGGGGGTAACGTCGGACAGGTCGAGTCCCACGCTTCTTAACATCATGCCAAGTTGGTCGCGATTGTAGGCGTGGATGCCGATCTTTTCGCCGCGCAGGTCGGCGAGGCTCTCGAACGGACTTGAAGCCAACGTCATCACGCCGATGGGGGATGCTTGAAAAATCGTGCCAAAGACCTGCAGCGGGG
>CAXBOL010000777.1:0-2960 GCA_963977295.1 uncultured Opitutaceae bacterium | reverse complement strand
GCCGGGAGCCAAATCTAACTCATCCATCAAAGGCCGCGCCAGCGGGCCCATAAAATCGACAAAATACTTGTCCAACAAGTCCGTGGGGTCCGTCCGCATTCGATAGGCGATGCCCGGGCCGTAACTAAACAAGGACCCGGGCCGCAGTTCGTGCGTCTCGCCTTTGATTTCTACGGTGCCCCGTCCTGCTGCCACAAACTCGACCGATAAAAACGGGAAGGTTTTCCGGTCAATCGTGTAGTCCCGGGCGCACTTTTCCCACCCCACACTGGCGACTGACAATGGAGCTCTTCCCCGCACCACCGCTTCAAGGTAAACCCGCCGTGCTTGCAGCACTTGTTTAGACATGAAGCCCGGCAGAGGACCGGTAGATACGGGGGCAATCACGTGGGTCACGAGAAAGTCAATTCCTGTCATGCCTAGGCGAAGCAAGGTTATTCCCCGCACCTTCCCATTTTGCTATTTTCACTAGTCCAGTCACGGGGTCCTCGCGGCTTGATACCCTCCCCACTCCCTCCTTCCGTCCGTCAAAGCCCTCGCTATGCCACCACCCCCCTCGCAATCCATCTCCCATCACGGTCCTACCGTGCCCAAGGAGTTCCTCACTACGTTTATTCTCATTACATCCTGCTTTGCGCTATGGGGGTTCGCCAACGACATCACCAATCCCATGGTCGCAGCTTTTCAAACGATTCTGCAGACCAATACGTTTCAGGCCTCTCTGGTGCAGTTTGCGTTCTACGGCGGCTACTGCGTGATGGCGATTCCGGCGGCTTTGTTCATCAAAAAGTTCACCTACAAGGCCGGCATCATGATGGGCCTCGGACTCTACGCGGTGGGCGGGTTGCTCTTCATTCCGGCCAGTCACATGGCCACCTTCGCACCCTTCCTCCTCGCCTATTTCGTGCTCACGTGCGGGCTGTCATTTCTCGAAACCAGCGCCAACCCCTTCATCCTTTCCATGGGGTCGGAGGAAACCTCGACCCAGCGGCTCAATCTCGCCCAGTCCTTCAATCCCATCGGCTCCCTCACCGGAATGTTCGTCGCTTCGAATTTCATTCTGGCTAAAATTGACCCAACCTCCGCCGCCGATCGCGCGCGTCTGCCCGCGGCTGAACTCGCGGCGTTGACCGATTCCGATCTGGCTATTGTTCGCCTCCCCTACGTGGTCATCGCCACCGTCATCATCGTGATGCTGCTCATCGTCGCCTTCACCAAAATGCCCCACGGGGCGGTGACGGACGAAACCGACCACAGTTTGAAAATTGGTCCCAGCCTGCGTCGTCTCTGGTCCCAGGCCCACTACCGCGAGGGCGTCGTCGCCCAGGCGTTCTATGTCGGTGCCCAGATCATGTGCTGGACGTTCATTATTCAATACGGCACCCGCGTGTTCATGGAACTGGGACTCGGTCAGCAGGCCGCCCAGGTGAAAGCGCAACACTTTAACATCGTCGCGATGGGCATCTTTTTGGGGTCGCGCTTCGTCTGCACGTTTCTCCTCAAATTCATCGCCCCAGGTCGCCTGCTCGGCCTGCTGGCCGTGGCGGCGGCGATCCTGACTCTCGGCGTCATCTTCCTGCAATCGATCACCGGCCTCTACTGCCTGGTCGCCATCTCAGCCTGTATGTCGCTCATGTTCCCGACCATCTACGGCATCGCCCTCAAAGGCGCCGGCGAAGATTCCAAATTTGCGGCCGCCGGGTTAATCATGGCCATCGGGGGCGGCTGCCTCATGCCACCCCTGCAGGGCGCGATCATCGACCTCGGCTCCGTGGGCTCGCTGCCCGCCGTCAATGCGTCGTTTGTCCTTCCCCTCGTGTGCTTTATCGTCATCGCCGCCTATGGTTATCGGGCCTTGCGCCATCACGCCTGACCCTGATTGCAGACATCATTCCGGTCAATTTTCGTCATTCCGGGGCAAGAATAAGCCATTCTAAGATTGGGCATATTTTTGATATTCTCAGGACCTCGAAGTCAAAGTTGGTCAGCCTTACCCCATGTTGGTTTACCGACCGATCGCAGACTTCTTTTACCCAAACCAAGCCCTGCCCTGACCTGAACCCTCCACGGGAGATTCTCCATGATTCTCGAATTACCTAAACGAGTCACTCTCAAAGACATTGCTGGACACGCTCGCTTGAGCGTCGCTGCCGTTTCCATGGCTCTGCGCAACCACGTGTCTCTTCCTTCCACCACCATCGACCGGGTAAAGAAAATCGCCGACGAGCTCGGCTACCGCCCCGACCCCGCCCTGTGCGCGCTAGCCGCCCATCGCAGCCGCGTCCGTCCGAGCCAATCCGTTTCCGTCATCGCTCTGGTCAGCAATTGGACCTCCCGCGAGGGCTGGTTGGAATTGCCCGGCATGCGTCAACTTTACGCCGGGGCCAAGGCCCGTGCCAACGCCCTTGGGTTTGACCTGCAACACTTCTGGGCCCGCGAGCATGGCGGCTTCGGTAAACGCCTGAGCGACGTGCTCGAAGCGCGCGGCATCAAGAGTGTCGTGCTTGCACCTGCAACCGAAACCGAAGCAGCCAACCAGCAAGAGTGGGACAAATTTACAGTCGTCTCGCTCGAACCGCCGCCCCTTGACCTCCGGGTGCCTCACGTCGGGGTCAACCACTACGCCAACGTCGTGCGATGCTGGCGGGAACTCACCGCGCGCGGATTCTGCCGGGTGGGGCTCGTGACCAACAAACACCAATTTGGTCCCGGTGCTGGCCAAAGCATCGCCGCCCACAGCTTCACCCAGTCGTGCACCGCTTCGCCGTTCGATCAAGTGCCTGTGCTCACCCTCGAAGCCGGTCACGAAAAAGCCCAAATTCTCGCTTGGCTCCAGACACACCGCCCCGAAGCCGTGATTGGCTGCACCCCGCATTTCTTCCGGATCACTGCGGAAACGGGTCTGCAGGCTCCGCGTGATTTCAACTACGTGAGTCTCGACGTGGAAAACGACGTAGCCG
>CAXBOL010000776.1:0-2961 GCA_963977295.1 uncultured Opitutaceae bacterium | reverse complement strand
CCACCGCCAAATCTCGGCCGCGATGAATCCCCCAAACGCCACCGCCGCCTAAAATTAACGCTATCGGCCCAGATACCGACGGTTTCCGCTCAGTTACTCCTCCGTTCCCTCTGTTCACTCATGTAAAATACCACGTGCTGATGGTAGGACGTTTTCGTGTAGTTTCATGTGATTTAGTGGGCAACCAATCGTTCACTCCCCCGCCATCCCCATGCCACTCCCTGTTTGGCCTGGGAAGTTCCCCCTAGAAAACTACCCACCATGCTGACAGTTCATCGGGAAATATAAATATAACAACGAGTTAAGACATGGTCAGGCTTTACAGTCTCGATCGAAAAACTCAGAAACCTTTCGCGCCTTCCTGCTGTTCAATGCCGACCCATCGCTGACGACTCCCCACACCTCCGCATGTCAGATTCCACTGTCGAACAGTTCATCACCCGCTGGGCCAAAGCCGAGGCCGCCGAGCGTGCCAATTACCAGATGTTCCTCAGCGAACTCTGCGACCTGCTCGAGGTCGATCGTCCCGACCCCACCGGCCCCGACAACGCGTTCAACCGCTACGTCTTCGACCGGTCCATCGACCGCCTCAAACACGACGCCACCAAGACCACCGTCTACGCCGATCTTTACAAACGCGGCTGCTTCATCCTCGAAACCAAGCAGGGCTCCAACGCCAAACACAGCGCCGCCTCCACCCAACTCGGCCTGCTCGCCGAAGACGCGGCCCCTTACAAAACCGGCCACGGCGTGCGCGGCACCAAACAGTGGGACCTCGCCCTCGAACGCGCCTACAACCAGGCCCGACTCTACATCCGCGATCTCCCGGCCCCCGAAGGCCGCCCGCCCTTTCTCATCGTCTGCGACGTCGGCTACGTCATCGAGCTCTACAGCGAGTTCACCTGCACCGGAGGCACCTACCTGCGCTTCCCCGACCCCAAGTCGCACCGCATCCACCTCGAGGACCTGCGCGACCCGGCCCTCCGCGCCCGCCTGCGCGCCGTCTGGACCGATCCCGCCTCTCTCGATCCCAGCCAACACGCCGCCCGCGTCACCCGCGAAGTCGCCGAGCACCTATCCCGGCTCGCCAAGTCCCTCGAAGCCGACGGCCACGAACCCGCGCCTATCGCGACCTTTCTCCAGCGCTGCCTCTTCACCCTCTTTGCCGAAGACACCGGCCTGCTTCCCGCCGGCGCCTTCCTCGAGCTGCTCAACAAGGTAAAGGAGAGCCCGCAAGGCTTCGTGCCCCTCGTCACCCAACTCTGGCGCGACATGGCCACCGGCACCGACTTCTCCACGGTGCTCCTCCAAAAAATCGCCCACTTCAACGGCGGCCTCTTCGAGAACGCCTCCGCGCTCCCGCTCAGCTCCGCCCAAATCGCCCTGCTCATGGGCGCCGCCAACCTCGACTGGGCCGACGTCGAGCCCGCCATCTTCGGCACCCTGCTCGAACGCGCCCTCTCCCCCCGCGACCGCCACAAACTCGGCGCCCACTACACCCCGCGCAGCTACGTCGAGCGCCTCGTCAAACCCACCATCATCGACCCCCTGCGCGCCCGCTGGGACGCCGTGCGCACCGCCGCCGCCCAACACCAGGCCACCGGCGCCCCGGCCGCCGCCGTCGCCGAAGTCCGCGCCTTCCACCACGAACTCTGCCGCCTGCGCGTGCTCGATCCCGCCTGCGGCTCCGGCAACTTCCTCTACGTCACCCTCGAGCACATGAAACGCCTCGAAGGCGAAGTCCTCGAACTGCTCGAAACCCTCGGCGACACCGAACTCACCTTTGAGATGGAGCACTTCAAAGTGCGCCCGCAGCAATTCTTCGGCCTCGAGCTCAACGCCAACGCCGTCGCCATCGCCCAGCTCGTGCTCTGGATCGGTTACTTTCAGTGGCACAAAAAAACCACGGGCAAATCCGACACCGGCGACCGCCCCCTCCTGCCCAAGGAACAAACCATCCGCGCGCAAGACGCCGTGCTCGCCTACGACGCCGAACAACCGCGCAAAGACGACGACGGTAACTTCGTCACCATATGGGACGGCCGCACCACCAAACCGCACCCGGTGACGCAGCGCGAAGTTCCCGACGAAACCGCGCAAATCCCGGTCTACGACTACACGAACCCCCGTCGCGCCGAATGGCCGCAAGCCGACTACATCGTCGGCAACCCGCCCTTCATCGGCGCCTCCCGCATGCGCGATCTGCTCGGCGACGGTTACACCGAAGCCCTGCGCGGCGCATGGAAAGGCGACGTGCCCGAGTCCGCCGACTTCGTGATGTTCTGGTGGGAAAAAGCCGCCGAACTCGTGCGCGCCGGCTCGGCCCAACGCTTCGGATTCATCACCACCAACAGCATCCACCAAACCTTCAACCGGCGCGTGGTGGAAAAGCATCTCAACACCGACAAAACCGCCCTCACCCTCGCCTACGCCATCCCCGACCACCCCTGGGTCGACAGCACCGACGGCGCCGCCGTGCGTATCGCGATGACAGTCGCGACCTGCGAAGCGACGACCGGCGAACTCAACCGCGTGACCGAAGAAATCGAAATCGACGATGGCGAGCACCGCGTCGAGATGGAAGTCGATGAGGGGAAGATAGTGGCGAATCTGAAGATCGGAGCGGATCTAAATTCGGCAACGCTACTGGCTTCCAATCGTCATGTAAGTAACAACGGAGTGATACTTGGCGGAAAGGCATTTGAGATTAGCGCGGAAAAGGCCGCCGAGTTTGGTCGTGGTTCGGTTCCGATGGCAGACGCTCACATTCGTCCGTATTTGGACGGCAGATCACTGACCGACCGGTGGCGAAACACGTATGTCATCGATCTCTACGGACTGCCGGAAAAACAAGTTCGGTCGGAACTTCCTGAAGTATTTCAATGGGTGCTCACGGAAATAAAACCGAAGCGTGATTCGAATAAGCGTAAAACCCGCCGCGAGAATTGGTGGCTGTTCAAC
>CAXBOL010000775.1:0-2961 GCA_963977295.1 uncultured Opitutaceae bacterium | reverse complement strand
CCGTCGGCGTGGTGGCAATCGGTCAACTCCGTGTTTGTGATCCTGCTTGCTCCGGTTTTCGCATGGCTCTGGTTCCGTCTCGGCACGCGCAGTCCCTCAAGTCCGACCAAATTTGCCCTCGGACTGCTCTTCGTCGCGCTCTCGTTCATCTGGATGATTCCGGCCGCAAAACTCACCACCGGTGGGCTGGTAAGTCCAGTGTGGCTGATCGGATTATTCTTCCTGCAAACGACCGGGGAAATGTGCCTCAGTCCCGTCGGGTTAAGCACCATGACCAAACTCGCGCCCGCCCAATTGACCGGACTCGTGATGGGTATCTGGTTCCTCGCCGCCGCACTCGGCAACAAAATCGCCGGGCTCCTCGCGGGCGGATTCGACGAGTCGGACCCCACCAGCCTCGTGCAATTCTTCCTCACTCAAGCCATGTGGGTTGGCGTTGCTACGGTGCTCCTGTTTGCGCTCGTCCCATGGGTCAAACGCCTCATGGGCGGGGTGCATTGATTCCTTTCGCTTTGAGTCCCCGGTCGTCTTAATTTTCAGTCTCATTTCTCATGCCCATCACCACGCACTTTGCCACCCAGGTCTATTGCGAGCCGCTGCAAAAATCCGGCCTCGCCAAGTTCAACGCCGAACTCGTCACCGAATGCGGCCAACTGCGCGACTTCGACGATGCCGGGCGTAAATGGTCCAAGAAAAACTACCCGGGGGGTTACACCAGCTACGGGACTATGAACCAACTGCATCGCTTCTCGAGCACGTTCGAAACCCTCGAACGTCGTCTTACCAAACACGTCAAAGCGTACGGTAAATCTCTCGATTTTGATCTGCGCGGTCGCGAGATTTTCATGACCGATTGCTGGGTCAACATGATGCCGCCCGGCACCACCCACGGGTTACACTTGCATCCGCTTTCCTTCATTAGCGGCACCTACTATGTGCAAACGCCGTCAGGATGCCCCGGCCTGAAATTTGAGGATCCCCGCCTCGATCGGTTCATGGCTGCCCCCCCTCGAGTCGCCAAAGCCGCACCCGACAATCAGACCTTCGTCACGTATCCCGCTGAGGCCGGCAATGTCATCCTCTTCGAAAGCTGGCTCCGCCATGAAGTGCCGGCCAATCAGGTGACCGAAGAACGTATTTCCATTAGCTTCAACTACGCTTGGAGCTGATCACTCGCGGCCCCTCCGCGGCCGATTAAAGACCGTGCGGTGGTAAAATCCATCCGAGGACTTAGGACTATTTGCGGCGACCGTTTGGGAAAATCGGAATTTCGACCTAGTCTTTGCCCATGCTCGTAATCCGCCGTATCGTCGACCGCCGTCGCGCTTACACCGCCCTGCTCTTAAAGGGCGAACCGCCTCGCATTTTCCCGACCGACGATGCCCAGCACGCTCGGATCATGCAGATCTACAAACAGGACAAAAAATACCCCGACATTCACAACGATTTCTCGGACTACGATTTCACCGTGCCTCCTGAAACCCTCGTTAATCGCAAGGTTTAACCGGTTCACCGCGTTGTTGGGGGCATTCGTCGCATCCGGGTCGCCTCCGCATTGAACCGGTTTAACGCTCTGCGGCATGAAGCAAATCGATGTATCCGAAGACGTCTACCATGCCTTGAAACGGCTCACCACGGACTTCAATCAGAGCCCCAACGACGTGCTCGCCTCCCTCCTCCACCTGCCAGTTTCACGTTCCTCGCAGGACGATCCCCTCACCACGTATGTATTGGGATCGGAGTTTCGCACCAAATTCACCGACGCCGATAAATACCTCTCCATTCTCGGCTGGGTCGCCAACCACCATGCGGCCGAATTCGAGGAATACATCATGTCGCTCAACCAAGGTCGCCGCTATCTCAGCCTGACCCGGGAAGACATTTTAGCGCAGTGCCGTCACAATCAAGCCCGCCAGATTCCCGGCACGCGCTATTGGGCCATTATGAATATAGACACCCCCACCAAACGCCGATTCCTCACTCGAGTGCTCGATTTCTGCGGGTATCGCGAAGAGATCATCGATTTTACGTGCAACGCCATCGGCATGCGTCGACCCGCACGCCGCCTTACCTTTGCCGCCGCTTAGTTTCTGATTACCCGCCTGAAGTTCGGGCTTTCGCCCGGCCGAGTTTGGACGCACGTTAGCGGCGTGCCCGCTCCCGAGCCCACCTCTCCGCCTTCGCCCTCCGTCTCTGCGTCCGCCGATGTTGAATCGACGGAACTCAAGCAGCGCAGTCTGCGCAACTTCGTCGCGTCGGTGCGTTACTCCATCGACGGTTTTTTTGCCGCGCTCAAGCACGAGCCTTCGTTCCGCGAAGACTTCATTTTTGTCGTCCTTCTCGTGCCGTTCGCGATCATCCTTCCGGTAAACGCCGTCTCCACGGCGGTGATGATCGCATCGCTGTTATTGATCATGATTGTCGAGCTGCTCAACTCCGCCATCGAATGGACCATCGACTACTTGCGACCGGAAATTCATCCGCTGGCCAAGCGCGTCAAAGACATGGCCAGTGCCGCCGTTTTTGTCAGCTATATCAATTGTGTTGTCGTCTGGATCATCCTGCTTTGGCCCTCCAATGCGGTCTGGGAACGCATTGGCGAATGGTTGATCTCCAGTTAGCGTTCCGGCGCAAAGTCGAATTACTTGCCTCATGCCTCTGCCCCTCGCCGCCACCTCGACTCCGCGCCCCGCGCCCCGGAAGAGATGGGCGCTCTTATGGGGGTGGGTGCGACTGATCACTCTCGCTTTCGTCGCCGGCGCCGAGGATGTGTCCTCCAGCGACCAGTCCGCCGTCGTTGCGCTGCCCCCGTTTTACGTCGAACCGGACCGCCCCTTCCGGTGGAATCGGGTCACTGGCCCGGGGTTCGAACTTCTCACGACCCACGATCGCAATTTCGGCCGTTCTTTCGCGACGAGTTACTATCGCCAACTCGAACTGATCCGGCTCGACGTAAAACGG
>CAXBOL010000774.1:0-2965 GCA_963977295.1 uncultured Opitutaceae bacterium | reverse complement strand
TTGGAGCATCACACCCGACCGCGACGAACCGACGATCTTAGTCCGTATCGACCAACCGGGGCCCCGTCATTCCTTGCAGGGACTCGCTTTGACTTCCGATGAACATTGGTTGGTCGTCGCTGACTATTCAACCGGCTTACATGCCATCGCGCTGCGCGGAGAACCCACCGCCCACTTACTCCCCGCCCCGGCAACGCTGGCGACCGCCTTGGGTATCGACGGAATAGCGCTGGCCGATAGGCGGCTCGTTGTCGTCCAAAACGGAGTATCTCCGGTGCGCATGCTCGAATTGACGCTGGACCTTGATCCTCGTGGTCAACGCGAGCCCATCCTCACTGGCTCTCGGGTGATTTTCTCGGGCCAACCCGATGCGGCTGATCCCACGCTCGTGACCAAGACGCCCGACGCGTTCATCGCCATCGGCAACGCCGGCTGGAAACACTTTGGCCCCCGTGCGGAACCCGATGAACTCAACCGCACACTCACGCTGCTCCGTCTTCCATTCGATTCTTAAACCTTCGCCTGATTCCCGCTCAACTCCCCGTCCATCATGTTCGAAACCTTCTTCCAAGATCTTAAAATCGGCTTCCGTGTCCTCCTCAAAGAAAAGTCATTCTGCGCCCTTGCTGTGCTCGTGTTGGGCTTGGGTATCGGCGGAGTGACTACGCAGTTTGCCGTGGTCAATGGCGTGCTGCTCCATGCCTTCAACTTCCCCGGAGCCGACCGGCTCATGGACGTCCAAATCGTCGATCCCGAAAACTTCACGCCCAACAACTTTCGCTCCCAAATCTCCGGCATGGACTACGCGGAAATCCGCGATAACCAGACCCAATTCGAATACTTCGCCGCCTACCTCAACGGCTCGACCGTCAATCTCACCTATCAAAACCAACCTCGCCGCCTGACCGGTGGATACGTGTCCCACGACTTCTTCGATGCCCTCGGCGTCATGCCGGTGATCGGACGTGAATTCTTACCCGACGATGAACTTCCCGGAGCTCAACGTGCCGTGCTCCTCAGCGACTCCCTCTGGAAAAGCAATTTCGGGGCCGACCCGAACGTCATAGGCCGCGCCGTCATCGTCAACGGCGCCGCCGGCGAAATTGTTGGTGTAATGCCACCAAAATTCAACTTCCCGGCCAACGAACAACTTTGGCTGCCGATCTTCGCAGAGTTTCCCGTCAAAGCCCGCAACGACCCCAACGGCACTGGCGTGGCCATTCTCGGTAAGTTGAAAGAAGGCGTGAGCATCGATCAGGCCCAAGCCGAAATCACGTCTTTCGCGCAACGTTTCGCCGCCGAGTTTCCCGATACCAACAATCAATTCACTCTGGGGTTCGTGCGTCCGCTCATCACCACGTTCACCGGATCATTCATCACCGGCATGCTGCTCACCATGTTGGCCTTCTGCATCGGCGTTTTGCTCATTGCTTGTGTCAATGTCATGAACATGCAGTTCGCCCGCGCTACCTTGAGGGCCAAGGAGCTGGCCATCCGCTCGTCACTAGGTGCCACACGCACCCGCCTAATTCGTCAGATGCTGACTGAGAGCCTGTTGATTGCCTCCATCGGCGCCTTATTCGGTTTCGGCATCGCCGTGTGGGCCACCGATCTCTTGGACGCGGCCGTGCACAACAGCTCTAATCCCATTCCGTCCTGGATGACATTCACCTTGGATGCTCGGGTGCTGATCGCCGTCGTCGTCGCCACCACGCTCTCGGCCTTGATCTCTGGTTTTGTGCCCGCGTGGATGTCTTCCCGGGCAAGCTCGATCGAGGTGCTCAAAGAAGGAGGCCGTGGCAATACTTCCCGCTCCATTATGCTCATTTCGCGTGGGTTGGTGGTCTTCCAAATCGTGATCACCTGCATCCTGCTCATCGGCTCGCTCCTGCAACTCCAGTCCATTCGTAACCAACAGGTCATTGACTACGGCTATGATACCGAAGCGATCCTCGCTGGCCGCATGGGCCTGATGGCCGGAGACTATCCGACCTCGGCCGATCGCCAACAATTCTACGAGACTGTCGTCCGGGAACTGCGCAATTCCGGACAGTTCGCCAGCGTCGCCATGACCAACCGCTTCCGCATGGTTTTCTCCGGTAACGGCCCCATCGAAATCGAGGGCAAACAATACCTCGCCGATTCCGACCGGGAAATCGCCAATTTTGAGAACGTGACTCCCGGTTATTTTGAGACGGTTGGCTTGGGACTTATCGACGGTCGTGATTTCACGGACAACGATTCCGATCAAAACGAGCCCATCGCCATCGTAAACGCGTCCTTCGCTCGCAAGCACTTTGGCAACGAATCACCGCTCGGTCGTCGGGTTCGCACCGTCAATGGTAACGGCACCAACCCCGGCCCGTGGCGTAACATCGTCGGCGTCGTATCCACTGCTCGGATGCAAGGACCGTTCAACAATCAGGTGGATGACAGCGGCATTTACGTCCCTTACTTCTCCACTGCCTTTGGTCCGGTGCAGGCGGCGCCTAGTGCCCAACAATTCGGCACCATTCTCGTCCGACCGCGCTCAGGCCAGAGTCCCGAAGGTATGGTAAACCAGCTCCAGTCGCTCGTGAATCGCGTCGACCCCAACCTCCCGATGTATTTCGTCGAAACCCCAGCAAAATCGCTGAGCGAGTTCATGACCCAAAACCGCCTCATCGGCAGCATGTTCCTCATTTTTGGTATCGTCGCCGTCGCGCTTGCCGCGGTCGGACTTTACGGTGTCATGAGTTTCTCGGTCAATCAGCGCACGCAGGAGTTCGGCGTGCGTATGGCCCTCGGCGCCGACAATCGCACCATCCTCGGCATGGTGATGCGCCAAGGCGCATGGCAGGTCGGCATCGGCCTGGTGCTCGGCGTGGTGATCACCCTCGTTATCTCCATTCTTGGCGGAGATGGCATCGCTAACGCGTTGATTGACATTAGCCCTCGTGATCCTGCGACCTACGTCGGGGTGGCC
>CAXBOL010000773.1:0-2975 GCA_963977295.1 uncultured Opitutaceae bacterium | reverse complement strand
ATCGGAATGCGGCCGAATTACATACTGCACCGGGAAGCGGGGATCGACGTGGTTGACGTCCGTGCCGATGTAAACCGTCTCCAAATGATAAAGCAGCGCCGCACCTTGATACCAGGGCATATTGGCTGACTTCGTGACCACATTGTCTCCGTGCAGCGCACTGATCGGAATAAAAGTAATTTCCGGAATATCGAGACGGCTGGCGAAGGCTTTGTAAGAGGTGACGATTTCGTTGAATCGGTCCTGACTCCAGTCAACCAAGTCCATCTTGTTCACCGCGACGGTCACGTGTTTGATGCCGAGCAGACTGGCGATAAAAGAGTGCCGGCAGGTTTGCTCAATCACGCCCTTGCGCGCGTCGACCAGAATGATGGCCAGGTTCGCGGTCGAGGCGCCGGTGACCATGTTGCGGGTGTATTGAATGTGACCGGGGGTGTCCGCGATGATGAACTTCCGCCGAGGCGTGGCGAAGTAGCGATAGGCCACATCGATGGTGATCCCCTGCTCACGTTCGGCCTTGAGTCCGTCGGTCAGCAACGCGAGGTCGAGGTGACCGTCGCCGCGTTGCTTGGACGTCTTCTCGATCGAATCGAGCTGATCCTCAAAGATCGTCTTGGTGTCGTACATCAGCCGCCCAATCAGCGTGCTCTTGCCATCGTCAACCGACCCCGCGGTCGTAAAGCGAAGCAGTTCCATTTCGGAATAAGAAGGTGTGTTAGTCATCAGAATTTTAACGCAAGGACGGAAAGATGCAGAGATCGCAAAGGTGTGAAGGTAAAAAGAGGGAGGGTGGAAATACTAGGAATTTAACGCAAAGAAAAGAAGGCGCGAGGGTCGCAAGGGTCGAGGCGTGGTAATGTTTGGTTCAAAGTCTATTTACGACCCGGTGAATGCCATCTTTGAAGAGTCTTTCCCCGAAATTTATAACAAGGCCGAGTTTGAGTCCCGTTAGTCGTAAATACGTGAGCATCTGCGCCTCAAAGATCGGGTTCCACTCCTCCACCGCTTTCGGATCAACAATCACGAGATTATTGAGACGCAAATCTAGCCTCAAGGGAGTGGCCAAAAGGTGACCTTTATAAATAATCGGAACGGCCTGTTGGCGTTCCACAAGCAGGCCGCGCTGACCTAATTCAAACGCAAGGGACTCTTCATAAACGCTTTCAAGTAGACCCGGCCCGCCTAACTCGCGATGAACCTCAATCGAGGCGTCCACCACGATTCGACTAATGTCATTTTCATCCATGCTTAGCGTGCTTCCCGCCTTACTGTCTTTGCGTTAAAATCCCCACGTAGTCGCCGGCTTAGAAATAGCCGGCTTTTTTCCGGTCTTCCATGGCGGTTTCGCTGCGTTTGTCGTCGGCGCGGGTGCCGCGTTCGGTTTGGCGGGCGGCGGCGACTTCGGCGATGACGTCGTCCAGGCTCTCGGCCGGGGATTCGACCGCGCCAGTACAGGTGGCATCACCCACGGTGCGGAAACGCACGCGTCGCGTCTCAACCACTTCACCTTCCTGTGGCGATATGAAATCCGTCACGGCCAACAAAGTGCCGTTGCGATTAATCACCGGCCGTTCGTGGGTGAAATACAGGTTCGGGAGCTCAATATTCTCCTGCTTGATATACTGCCACACGTCCATCTCGGTCCAGTTGGAGAGCGGGAACACGCGGAAGTGCTCTCCTTGCGATTTCCGGCCGTTAAACAGATTCCAGAGCTCGGGACGTTGGTTCTTGGGGTCCCATTGACCAAATTCGTCGCGATGGGAGAAAAAGCGTTCCTTGGCGCGGGCTTTTTCTTCATCTCGTCGCGCCCCGCCGATCGCAGCGTCATAATCATGTTCCTCGATTGCATCCAACAGCGTCACTGTTTGCAGGCCATTGCGGGAGGCGTTGGGTCCCTTTTCTTCTTCGACCCGGCCATCATCGATCGACTTTTGCACACTGGCGATTTCGAGGCGCGCCCCGATTTCCGCGACAAATTTGTCCCGGTAGGTGATCGTCTCGGGGAAGTTATGCCCGGTATCAATATGCATCAGCGGAAACGGCATGCGTCCCGGCCAGAAAGCTTTCTTGGCCAGATGGGCCACGACGATGGAGTCTTTGCCGCCGCTGAACAGCAGGACCGGACGCTGAAACTGTGACGCAGTCTCCCGCAGAATATAGATCGCCTCGCTCTCGAGGTGTTGAAGGTGGTTGGCAGTGTAAGTGGACATGAGTCAGCTCAATAGCGTAAAAACGAGAAAGTAGTGACCAACACTCCGAGACGTCGAGGTCGGAATTGCGGATCAGAAGGACTAATGGATTGGGGTCCGGTTCGACCTGTCAATCATGTTTCTTTAGTTTGTTGACTAACTTAGTCATGTTTATAAATTTACCCTGCAGGGATCGATCCTCCCCTACCTCGTCGCAAATAAACCTATTAACCGCAGTTCATCACAGACGGAACGCGGAAGCGTGTAGATGGTGCGCTCAAAGAGCGTGCCCCGAAAGGGGAGATGAGAACGGGTGCCTATTTTGGGCTGTTGAAGAACAAGGCATAGAGGCAGACCGGGGTTACATAGAGTTTGGGGACTGGATCTATTGAGAACTGAGGACGCACCCCAGAAAACAGCCCGGTTTACACAAAATGCAGGACGAACCCAGACGGAAATTTGAAACGCAGAACGCGACAAGAACGCACAGTCCGGCACTTCAAACGACATACAGAGTCAGGGTGTAAAACCCCTCCCACGTGTGGCTGGCGCCAAAATTGACTGAAATCAGCCAATCAACTGCCCCGATTGGGACGAAATAACCGAACGGCGAAGCGTAGGAGCCGTGCTTGCACGCGATCGCAATTGCCGCCCCGCCGATCATAGCAACGCCCCCGCCGAAATTGGTCTCTTACTCGTTCTCTTTCTCGGTGACTGCCTTCCACTCTCACGCGTTCCCGGGCTCAGCGAGCCCGGCTACAACCACTCCGACGTTGTGGCCGAGGT
>CAXBOL010000772.1:0-2979 GCA_963977295.1 uncultured Opitutaceae bacterium | reverse complement strand
ATATCCGACTGTTGGTATTCGCGGCCCGGTTGTGCCGACAATTCTCCGTTGTAGCGGACGGGTTCAAAATCGTTGATGTTGCGGAAGACAACCGAATCGGTGGTCGACGGAACCGCCCCGGCGGCCGTCAGATTAACCGCCGTGAACAACCGGGGAAAGACCTCCGTGCCCTGCGAATAGTCGATCGTATCCTTAATGTCATGACGTCCAATCAATATGTTGTGTAGCGCGTCTCCGCCAATAAACGGGGTTTCGAAGTTGTAATTCACCCTTGCTCGGTATTGGGCAAACTCGCCCGCCTGTGGGTCCTTCATCCAGTAGTAGCGGATTGCTTTGAAATCCGTCGTATCGTTAAACACGGGAGACAATGGGTTTTCGAAAGTCGTGATAAACTCGTCCGGGACGTATTGGATCACCGTAATGTAGTTCAGCGGATTCGTGCTGATCCGAACCCGGCGCTTCACGAAGAGATTGGAATCCTGATTGTTAACGGAAAGCGGTTCGATATCGAAGCGATTCGTTTTTTGCGCCCCCCAATAGCCACCCAAGTTGAACGTCAGGTGTTCGGTCGCGATGATATCGACATTGACCAAAGCATTCCACTCGTTGCGCTCTTCGTAGGTATCGGGACCGGAGTATCGATACTCTGGTCCTTTGCCGCCGATATCACGGGCCCAATTTACCTGCTCGTTGTATTGGTTGCGCGCACGTTCGAACCCAAAAGAGAGTTCCCCTAAACTGTCGAAAATGTATTGGTCGCCGATCCCCTCGTAGCGGGTGTCTCCATACTGATACTCCGCAAAAATGTTGATCGCCTGCCAGGGTTGGAAATCAACCTGGGCCACGAAATACTCCAAGTCCTTGTTTCGGAAATCAGTCCAATCGTTGCGCTTCTCATTCGCGTAACCGAAACGATACCGCAAGGTGTCCGACAAGGGACCCGACGTCTCCGCCGTGTGGCGCTGGTACCCGAAACTACCGACCGAAGTGGAGAGTTTGGTCTGACGCTCGGCCAACGGGCGCTTGGGCACAATGTTTACGATCCCGGAAAGCACGCCAATGCCGTAAAGTAGGGAGGACGGACCACGAACCACCTCCAAACGCTCAGAATTCAACGAATCCAAAATGCCCCCGAGGGTGACCCCATACTCCGAAACGGTGCCACCCACACGGAATCCCATGCGATTCTGAAACTGCACGTTGTATCCGCGCACGCTGATCGAATTGGAAAAGCGCCCTCCGACGCCGCCCCGCGATGACGGTGAGCGTTCGGCGGAGTAAGACTCGTTGGCGCCCGCTGAATTGGTGCCACTGCTTTCGTTAAACTGCTCGGTGAATACACCAGCCGTGTAAGTGAGCGCCTCCTTGAAGTCAGTGGCTTGAAGATCATCCAAGAATTCTGAGGTGATCACCTCGATCGGCATCGGGAGATCTTTGATGGCGGTATTCAAGCTCGTGCCTGAAATAGAGTTCGTGGCGCGATAGCCTTGGTCCTGACTGGCATCGACGCTGAAAACCGAAAGAGTAATGACGTCTTCGGAAGCATCCTCGGTGACGGTGGCATTCACTTCCTGACCGGAAGCCAGTAGCGCCATGTTTCCAAGGGCAATAAGGCCGAGCAGATAGCGTCGGCGACGAGTTAAGCGAAACAACATATAACAGGGGATTGAGGGTAAATCAGGGAGAGGACATCCAAGGCAATTGGACCGACTTTGATGACGTTAATAATTATTATTTTTAATCGTTTTTAATTGTCAACTGGAATTTTCTATTCGGATCGCAGACTCGATTACCCGCGTTTCTCAGCTTATCTTGCCTCCCCCGCTCTTCTGTGTAGTTATTCTTTTTCCGTTTTATTTTTATCACTTTTGCGAAGCTCAATGAAAATTAACTCGGCGAAATTCCCAGAATCACCTCTTTCTTCTTAGATGAAGCTGAATCCCCCCTTACAGCCTCGCTGGTCCCCTTCCCTCTGCCTCAGCACGCTTGGATGCGCGGATTTGAGTTTATCTCAAACCATCGCCCTGGCCCACAATCATCAGATTGGTGCAATTGAAGTTAGGTGCTTATCGGGGCAAACCATCGAGCCCTCCAATTTTTCCACCCATTTCTCCCCGCTGTCGTCCGCCTTGCATAAATTGACCACAGGTGAAATTGAACTCACGGGACTGGGAACCTCGGTGAAATTGTTGAATCCACGCCCCACCGATTTGGACGACCTCATTCACTTCGCGCGCTTGGCCGACACCCTAAATTGTCCCTGGCTTCGAGTATTCGACGGCGGCAATATCGGCTCCCTTCCTTCGCCTGACGACCTGATCGCCGCTCAAGGCGTGGTGAGAGCGTGGGAATCCGCCCGCCAGCGCCTGAATCTCAAGGCTCAACTCATGGTCGAAACCCATGACGGATTGACTTCCATCGAAGGGATCACTCGATTCCGCGAAACCCTCCCCCAAATCGCCATTTTGTGGGACACTCATCACACGTGGCGAGCAGGGGAATCGGTCACCGGCTACCACGAAGCGGCAAAACCGGCCATCGTCCACGTTCACGTAAAGGACAGCATCAATAAGCCGTCGGCTCGAAAACCATTCACCTACTGCCTGCCGGGCCAAGGTGAGTTTCCTTGGCCCGAACTGGGCCAACTCCTCCGCGATCGAAAATTCCTGGGCAAAGTTTCTCTCGAATGGGAACGGCATTGGCACCCCTACCTCGATCCGATCCAAGTCGCGTTGCCCCTTTACCGCGACATCCTAGCCCGATGGTAGACTTCGGCCCCTCTCCTTACGGCTAGTGTGCTGTAACACTCGGTTTCGGACCGGATCATTTCTGCTCGGATCGGTTTTTTGGGCACAGAGACCAGTAGGGCTCCAATCCAAAGTGCCCGGAGACCATACAAGTTTTGAAATCCAAGCTGTCTTTTCTCTGTGATCTGGGGCTTGAAACTCCGGTCAGGCTCTGTGGCAAATCCGGAAGTCA
>CAXBOL010000771.1:0-2986 GCA_963977295.1 uncultured Opitutaceae bacterium | reverse complement strand
CAAGTGCGCCCAATCGTGCAGGAACCAGTTGAGCTCGCAGACGTCGGCGACCTGTTGGCGGACCTCACCGTCGGCGTCGCGCCAAAAGCCGACTCGCAGGGTTTCGTGACGCTGCAACAGGGATTACCACGCGGCGTTTAGCGCGGTGGAATCGAGGTCGGTGGCGCGGCAGATGATCTGCTCGATCGAGTTCTGCCCGTCGGACCGGGATTCGGAAAGGAACGCCAGTTGCCCGGGAGTTGCGGCGAAAGCGAGGGACACAGAACGAGGGCGCGGCACGCGAGCGGAATCGGGAGGGCGCTTAGAGATGCTCTTCGTAGGTGATCTCGATCATCGCGACAAACGCGAGATCTTTGGCGGCGCCGACGAAACGGATGCTGTGGCTACGTTGGTCGTAGACGTATCCATTTTTGGGGTCAGCGGCGACTTCTTTGCCGTCCACCAGAACCCGGAGACTCTTTTGATAGAGGGTTGCGCCAGGATCGACAGGATCGAGGGCCACGGCAACGGTTTCTGCGATACGGTCGCCGAGGGCAGCCAGCGGTTCAGAGAATTCGCTTTCGATATTCAAGACGGTGCCCCCGGTGAGTTCCGCTGCTCGACGGTGCGAAATATTGCCGGGCGAAACCACCGCTTCGATTTCGAGTTTTCCGCGCTTGTTGCCCTTCGCGATGATGAAAGGACGCAGGACCCAGTAATTGAGGTAACCGTCGAGAGTCTGGCGGGATTCAGGATGACGCTTGTTGTAGGCGTCGATCAGGTCGGGGAGCTTGCCGTTCTCGATCCATTTAGCCTGACGAGATCCATCCCGGGTTTTCTCCCACGCCGCCATGCGGGTCTCTTCTTCATCCATGAAAAATACCACGATGGTGGTGGCTTCGGGACGTAGAAACGTGTGCTCGTTGTTGTAGTAATTAGCGACGAAGTTATACACGGCAGTGAACGCGGTGCGGTTGCTGTCACCGTTGGTGCCCACCTTCACGAGTTCGGCAAAAATACTGTCGGGCGTATCGGGAGTGACCCAAGACTGAGGCATCACGGGAAGGGTCACAAGATTGCCGTTACTCGCCACTTGCTTGGTCATTGTTTTGGGCCGATCGCGCCACCCCAAAACAGGGTTTCCTTCCGGGTCGAGCTCAATGGATTTGACCTTTTTGTAGAAGGATTGTTGGTCCCGCGACATGCCCGACCGACTGTTGACGAAATCGGTCGTCAATACCCCGATGCGGTAGTCCAAGTCACGCTGATCAAAGAGTTGTCGGAAGCGGCTCAGCGAGGCCGCGATGCGCTCTTGGTGGGGAGCCATCGAACGGGAATTATTGATCACAAACACGAGATCAATTTCACGACTGCTGGACCGATCGGCGGTGATCTGTTTGAATAGCCGAATTGGCTCGACGCTGACCACGATGGAGTTCTCCACTCCGAACTCAGGGTTGTTTTCATCAAACGTATAGTAATCGAATCGATCTTCGCCGATGAATCCGGGATCCGGTGCGTAGGTGAGTTGACCACTCGCCCGATCAAGTTTGGCGGTGCCGTGCTGAGCTTTTTTAGCGTCGTCGAGCACGTAGGAGATTTTGGGTTCAGCTATACCCTGACGGTCTCCCGGCGCCATGAAATCTTCATGGCTGGGCACTTTACGGACCACCGGCACATTGGGCCGGGTGGTCAACGCAACATTGCTCACGTTGAGCAGCATCAGGCGGCTGGCCTCTACGGAAAACTCGTCGAGCTCGATGGCGGCTGGTGCCCTCACCTCAACCTGCACTTGATTTCTGAAGGTGAGCCCAGTCGTGTCGTTGCGCACCGTGTAGGTGAATGAGTCCTTGCCTTCATACTCTGGATCGGGCCGATAGACAAAATAACCCAAGCGTGAGGTTTTGTTCAGGAAGATGTCTGTTCCCTCGTCTCCGCCAGCCAGTCCCACCCGGCCTTGGCGAGGCTCTAAGGTGATGGTGTAGACGAGGTTGTTCTCCGATTCGGAGCTGAGAATTTCCGTCGAGACGGTGAGCTGTCCATGCATACCCGAGTCATCGGCGGTGATCTCCATGGGAGAGGCGGACACGATTACATCCTTTTCGCTGGCTGAAGCGGCGAAGGCCTCAGATGCGAGCACAGGACCTAGCGCAAGGAGGACCCGCAGCCACCGGAGGCCCGACGTATGGCGGATGAAAGATTCGAAATTCATAAAGCAGAGTCTGAAGGCTTCTTGGTCGTGTTGGCCACCTTTAGGTTCCCGGAAATCGGTGCCGCGCACTGAGAGGAAATCCGAAAGAGTGGATAAATCGTTCGATTTTCCCGGCTCGGGGTGGGCGGTTTCTTCTGACGCCTTAGTCGGTGCGGCGGGGAGGGATTTGGCACTACCTTGGGCCGCGGCGAGGGGAGTAGACGGGGCGGAATCCCGGACAGTCTCTGCCCAGGGGCGCAAGGGCGATGACCGAGACGGAGTCCCTCGACTTAGCCGGGGAGACGTAGCGGGAGTTGGCGCAGGCGTTGGCCGGTGGCCTGATAGATGGCGTTGGCCAAGGCGGGGGCGACGGGGGGCGTGCTGGGCTCTCCGCCACCGCCCACGGTTTCCCCGCTATTGATGACGTGAACTTCGATCCGCGGCGACTCGGCCAGGCGTAGGGCCGGGTAGTCGTGGAAATTACTTTGAGCGACGGCGCCGTCGGCGATGGTGATTTCGCCGTGCAGGGCCGCGGTGAGGCCGTAGATGATGCCACCCTCCATCTGGGCGGCGAAGCCATCCGGATGCATCACGTAGCCCGCATCGGCAGCGCAGACGATGCGATCGACCCGGATTTTGCCGTCGGTGAACTCCACTTCCACTACTTCGGCGACGATGGTGCCGAAGGCGTGTTGAATGGCGATGCCGCGTCCCCAGTTGGAAGGCAAGGGCCGGTCCCAATCGGCCTGGGCGGCGGCAAGTTCGAGCACGGCTTTGAAGCGGGGAGCGTGAGACAGCAGTGCCCGACGGTAGGCG
>CAXBOL010000770.1:0-2988 GCA_963977295.1 uncultured Opitutaceae bacterium | reverse complement strand
CGCTCCGGTGCCTTCTCGCCCTTAATCGTGGGTAGAAAGTTCACGCCATCCAGTTGAAGTTTTTGTTGTTCCTGCTCGGGCAAACCCACCAGTGCGGCGAGGGTTTTGTAAAAGTCGGTGAAGTCGATGAGCTGCTGAGTTTTTAAGCCCACTGGAGTCTTCCCTTTCCAATAAGCGATGAACGGCACGTGAATCCCGGCGTCGATCGTATTGCCCTTCCCTCCTTGCACCGACCGGTTGGCCAATTCGGAACGCAAGGCAACGTTGGTGCCGTTGTCGCCGGTAAATAGAATCAACGTATTTTCCAACAGACCCTGCTCTTCCAACTTGTCGTAGATTTTACCCACCAGTTTGTCGCAATACGCCACCATGTCCGCGAAAGCTTCGTGCTGAGTCAGTTCGGTGGACTTGCTGTCCGGGGTGGAGAGGAACGGGTTGTGCACCAACACCATGGGATAATACACAAAGAAAGGTCCATCTTTTTTCCGTTCGATGAAGTCACAAATGTAGTTGGTAAAATGATCAGGACCGTAGGTGCCTTCTAATTCTTCGTCCAAGACTCGTCCGTTCTCCTCGATCGTAGGATTCCAAAACCGCTCGCCAAATTGCTTTCCCTTGGTGAGCTGCCACAGGCTGTATTCATCAAATCCGGCATCGTGAATGCGGGTTATGTCGTCCGAGCGCGGGAAGGTTTGGTCCTTATGCGAGATCCCGTTCAATTGCCATTTGCCGGCGATCATCGTGGCATAACCGGCGTCCCGCATCATGTTACCGAAGGTGGGATACTTGGGATTCAAGTAACCGAACTCTTCGTAGGTGAAACAGCTGTAGCGTCCCGTCATCAATTGCACTCGAGAAGGCGTGCAGATCGGGGTGGAGTAACAGTGGTCAAACCTAATCCCTTGAGCGGCAAGTCGATCAAGTCGCGGCGTCTGATAAGAGAGACTGCCGTAGGTGCTCAAACACTCCATGCCCATGTCGTCGGTCATGATTAAGATTACGTTGGGCCGATCCGAAGCCGGGGCGGCCAGGGAACCCGAATTCCCGGCGATCAGCACAAGGGCACAGAACAAGAAGTGACGAATTTTCATAACCGGGGTAGTCAGCATGGGGGGAACCTAAGACGCTAAAATCAGGGTGCAACCGGCTTATTACTTTTCGCCGGGTCCCAAGAGCCCAGCCCCTTGAACAGCGGTGGTTTCAATTCCGCCGTCCACTGATCAAGCTTTTCTTTCAGCGCGACGGCTTTGACGGAGTCCCGCCCCGCAGAATCTCGAGTTTCGGCGAGATCAGATCGTAGATCGTAAAGTTCCGTCACCCCGGTCCGGCCAAACGATATCAACTTATCCGTCCCTTGCCGCACCGCCTGCTCCTCTTTGGCAAACATCTGCCAGAACAACACATCGTGAGGGTTTCCAATTTTCTCGCCGTTCAGGTAGGGCAGCAAATTGACCCCATCCAGCGGACGATCCGCCGCGATGGAAACCCCCGTCAACCCCACCATGGTGCCGAGGATGTCCATCGAGCTCACGGGATTCTCGTAAGTTTTCCCCGCTGGAATCCGACCAGGCCATCGGACCGCAAAGGGCACATGCATCCCACCCTCGTAGAGCGCGCCTTTGAAGCCACGCAAGGGAGTGTTCGAAGAACCATTGCTCTCGGGTCCCCCGTTATCGGATAAGAAAAATACGAGGGTGTTGTCGGATAGTCCTTGCCGATCGAGTTCCGCTAAGATGCGGCCCACTCCATCATCCACCGCACTGACCATCGCGGCATAGGTGCGGCGTTTGGGGTCTGCAATGTGAGTGAATCGTTGCAGGTATTTTTCGCTCGCCTGCAGCGGTGAGTGAGGTGCGTTGTAGGCCAGGTAGAGAAAGAAGGGCTTGGACTGATTACGGATGACGAAATCGACCGCTTCATTCGATAGCTCGTCGGTCAAATATTCATTCGTTTCGACGATCTCTTCGTTGCGTAAAATCTTAGTGCGATACCAGCCTCCCTTTTGATCGACGTCTTCGATTGTGGGGTAAATCAAGTCTTCCGGAAAATAGTTATGCCCGCCCGCGACAAATCCATAGAACTCATCGAAGCCTTGCACGTTGGGCCGAAAGCGCGGGTGCGTGCCGAGGTGCCATTTGCCGATCACGCCGGAATGATAGCCAACCTTCCCTAGAATCTCGGCGATGTTTTCTTCCTCCACCGGAATACCGGCCATTGGATCAAACGGATTTAAGGTCGGGTTATTACGAAATCCAAACCGCCCCTGATATCGTCCGGTGATCATGCCGGCCCGACTCGGTCCACAAACTGGATACGTCACATAGCCATGCGTAAACTTCACTCCTTCAGTCGCGATGCGATCAATGTTCGGTGTCGGAATGTCCTCAGACCCATTGAATCCCACATCCGCGTAGCCGTGATCATCCGTCATAATGATGATCAAATTCGGCCGTTCCACCCCGTGGACTGGGGTCAGCATCAGGATTGAGCAGATTAAGGCGAAGGTCGTGCGACGATAGGTTTTCATGGGGGTAAGTTAAGGGGGCAGAGAGCAGGGGAGAACTCAATCGCATGGCATGGTCTAAGACCTCGTCTACGGAAAGGTCTCACCCATTGAAACGTTGAGGCGGCGCTTCTTGGTCCTACGCATCACAGGTCCAGCATGTTTGCCCCTCAGCGCAACTCTCAGGACTGGACCTCGTCCCATTAATGGGAAAGCACTATCCCACCGTAGTGCCGTTGGTGGGATTGCCCAGTTTGGGTGGAGGGACGTTAATGCCATATAATCAGTGACATAAGGATATATGTGTCGTCTGGCACACCGTGTGCAGACTTACCGTGAAAGCCCACCCCTCTTTATGCGCATCGCACTTCGCTCTCTCCTTAAGACCCCAGGCTTCACCGCCGTCGCCATCCTAACGATCGCGATCGGTATCGGAGCCAACACCGTGCTTTTTAGTGTTTTCAACACGGTCGTATTGAACCCTT
>CAXBOL010000769.1:0-2993 GCA_963977295.1 uncultured Opitutaceae bacterium | reverse complement strand
TGATCTTCCCCGGCACCGTGTTTTCCCTCACGCTCTTCTCGCTCAACTTCCTCGGTGACGGCCTCCGCGACGCCCTCGACGTCCGCTCGTCCAAGGACTGAGCGGGCTCCGGTCGGCGTATTGACAATCTGTCAATCGGGTAATACGTCGTCTCTGCCATGCCCACCGTCACCGTCAAAATGACTCCACAGCAGCACGCGCGACTGAAGGCAGCGGCAGCAGCTCGAAAGATTTCCAAATCGGAAATCATTCGGGAGGCGATTGAGCAACTTGAGCCGGTTCGCTCCGCCATCGCTGGATCATTTGCTGAGCGAGCCGCCCACCTCATCGGATCAGTGTCCGGACCAAGAGATTTAGCCAGTCGCTCGAAAGAGATGAAAGGGTATGGACAACCTCATCCTCGTTGATACCGGCCCGATTGTGGCGCTGCTGAACCGGGACGATGAATACCACGAGTGGGTGCTATCGAAATTGGAACAGGTAAGGCCTCCATTCATCACCTGTGAGGCCGTGATCTCTGAATCGGCTTTTTTGCTCCACCGCCAAGATCCCGGCTATCGCAACCTCTTTGGACTAATCTCGAGTAACCTCATCGAAATTCGTTTCGATCTGAAAACCCATGCCTCCTCCGTCGCTGCTCTCCTTGATAAATACCGCGATACCCCCATGTCTTTTGCTGACTCGTGTCTGGTTCGAATGAGTGAAATTCACGCAAAATCCAAGGTGTTTACACTGGATTCCGACTTCTTCCACTATCGACGAAACGGTCGCCAAATAATTCCGACGATCCACCCCAGCCGATGAACCGTTTCCGACCGTTTTTAGACTACCTTCGGCCAGTCAAAGGCACCCTCCTTGCCGCGTTGTTCTGCGGCCTGATTTACGGCGCAGCCAACGGTGCGGGCCTACCGTTGATGATGAAGTGGGTGTTCCCGCAAGTGTTCGCCGAATCCGCCGAGGTGCTGACCACTTGGCAACTCGTGCTGGTGGCCGCGTGGCTCCCTCTCATTTTTACCGTTCGCGGCATCGCGGGCTACTTCAATGTCTTCCTCGTGCAGCTCGCCGGCGTGCGGGTGCTGGAAAGACTAAGACTCGATTTCTTCGCCCAGCTGCAGCGCTTGCCGTTGTCGTTTCTCCAACGTCAATCCACCGGCGATCTTATCTCTCGCGGGCTCGCCGATACCAATCAGCTGCAGACGACCCTGACCTTCACCGCCAACGAAATTATTCGCCAACCGGCGACATTGTTGGGCGCTGTGGGATTCTTGGTCTGGGTCGCCTTCAACGAGCGCGGCGTCGCCCTTGTGTTGGTGTGCCTCGCCGTCGTGCCGTTGTGTGTGTTACCCATTCGCTTCATTGGCAAAAAGCTCGTCCGCCGCGCCCAACAGGTGCAGCAGGAACTCGGTTCGATCACGGGACGATTCAGTGAAAATTTGAGCGCTGCCCGCGAGGTGCGCGCGTTCGGATTGGAAGACGCGCAGGTTGGTAAATTTCGCACCATCAGCAACGCGTTGGTCGGTTTTCAGATGAAGGTCGTGAAATACCAACAGGCCCTCAATCCCGCCATCGAGATCATCTCGGCCGTCGGTATTTCGATCACGTTGATCTACGCCTACCGTGCCGGGGTGCAGCTCGAATCGTTTCTCTCCCTCATCACTGCCCTCTACCTCAGCTACGAACCGATCAAAAAGCTTGGCGGACTAAATAACGAATTGAAGAAGGGCCAGGCCGCCCTCGAACGCATCGAAGTTATTCTCAACGAACCCGTCACCATCACCGATCCCGCCTCACCGCATGAGATCGAATCCGTGCGCGGCGATGTTACGTTCGAGGCCGTGAGTTTCGCCTATCGTGATGCCGAAACCGTGTTGAGCGACGTCAACGTCCACATCCCGGCGGGAACAGTTTGCGCCTTGGTGGGCCCCAGCGGTGCCGGCAAATCCACCTTCGCCAACATGGTGCCCCGGTTCTACGATGCGGCCGCCGGTCACGTGAGGATCGACGGTATCGACGTAAGAGACCTGCGCCTCGCTGACCTCCGCAGCCAGATTGCCATCGTTTCGCAAGAATCGGTCCTGTTCGACGATACGGTTTTCAACAACCTCCTGGTCAGCCGTCCCAACGCCAATCGTCAGGAGGTCGAAGACGCCGCCCGCGCCGCGTATGCCCACGACTTCATCATGTCGTTGCCCCACGGATACGACACCATCGTGGGGGAACGCGGTGCGTCCCTGTCCGGTGGTCAGCGCCAACGCCTCGCCCTCGCGCGTGCCTTCCTCCGCAACGCCCCCATTCTCATCCTCGACGAGGCCACCAGCGCCCTCGACAGTGAAAGCGAGAACGCCATCCAGTTGGCGCTGCGAAAATTGGTCATCGGTAAAACTGTGCTGATCATCGCTCACCGTTTCAGCACTATCCGCGACGCCTCGATGATCCTCGTATTCGATCAGGGTCGCATTGTCGATCAAGGCCCTCACCCCGATCTGATGGCGCGAAACGACCTCTACCGCTCTCTCTACGACCGGCAGACCGCGCAATTGACCGAGTAGGGGGCACGAAGGGACGCGGCGAACCCACCGTGATACGAACGCCGGACCACTGCGAGTCCCCCTTCCTTCACGTAGGAGCGAGCTCGCTCGCGATCCCGTCTGCCTCTCCGGCATCCATCATCAGGCCCCTTCTCCACCTTAAGAAACCACTCCACCGCGTTCATCGCGCGCAAGCGCGCTCCTACCCCATTACGACTCCCCACGTCGGAGGCGAGCTCGCTCGCGATCCCGTCTGCCGCTCCGCCATCCATCATCACGCCCCGACGCCACCTAACGAGACCACGCCAATGCGTCCATCGCGCGCAAGCGCGCTCCTACCTCACTACGACTGCCCTCGTAGGAGCGAGCTCGCTCGCGATCCCGTCTGCCTCTCCGGCATCCATCATCAAGCCCCGACGCCACCTAACGAAACCACTCCACCGGGTCCATCGCGCGCAAGCGCGC
>CAXBOL010000768.1:0-2994 GCA_963977295.1 uncultured Opitutaceae bacterium | reverse complement strand
ATAATTTCGGCTCAATTCGCACCCAAACCGGATCCCTCCGCACCGTTCGTTCCAATGTATCAACATTCTAAGCCCCCCTCCCGGAATCGCTCCGTTCGTCCGTCGGCCGGGTTCACTCTGGTCGAGCTTCTCATTACCATGAGCCTGCTCTCGATCATGCTTGCGGGCGTGGTGCCGTTCTTCCTCTCCAACTTCCGTTACTTGTATACCGGGGAGCAAAAACTCCTGATCAACAGTGATATTCGCAACCTAACCAACGAGATGGTGGAGACCGCGCGGGCGTCCAACTACTTCGTCCTCTACGAAAGCTTCTACGCGCAGTCTTTTGGTGGAGTCTCGCGAAATCGGGACGTGACCGGCAACGGCGTGGTGAATCTGGCCGATCGCATGCAAGCCGGCCAGCAAGGGGCCTTCATGGTTTTCGTCTTTTATCAAGACCCGTATTTTGACGCCAGACTCTACGATGCCGACCAGACCAACAACCCGGCCATCATGACAGTCACAGTTGAGCGTCTGGTGGCCTACTGGGTGGCGCCAAATCGACTCCATTTCGGCGAGACCGCGATGTATGCCCTTGATACCAACGACTACCGCACGACCGGCGCCGCCTCCTGGACCACGCCGTGGGGGGTAACCTTCCCCATCAATCTATCAACGGCCGTCCCCGTTGAATCGGCTCTGCCCCCCGCTACGAAAAATTGGGCGATGCACTCCAGTTTTGAGGTATTGGTCAACGATATGGACGGCCTCACCACCGATTCCCTTTTCTTTCCAGAATCGCAGCGCATTGGTTCGGACCAAGATCCTCCACGGCAATCAGGCCAAACGCGTGACCAACACTTACAATTTCACCATCACGCCTCGTGGCTAAGCCTTTAACTCCATCGAACATGAAAATATCGGCGCTCCCCTCTCCTCGGCGTGGATCGGTCCTTTTGGTCGTGCTCATTTTCACTGCCGTCCTATCACTCTTGGGCGCCAGCTTTTTGTCCTACACCACGACAGAGCGTCGGCTGAACCATGCCAACCAACTGCGCTTCCAAGCAAAAAATGCCGCCGAAGCAGCCCTCGAATACGCCGCATCGGAAACTCGTAGCAGGCTAACCCGAAACCTCAATTTTTCGGCCACTGAGTTTTCCACCACTCCCATTACGGCCCACTCGACTCGCTTGAGCACCCTATTTAAAACCGGGGTAGGCGAACACAACAACGTCAAGTCAACCGACGTTTCACTTTGGGCCAGCAACGTGACCAGTTCCACCCGTCGCTACATCGATCCCTCCAACGCCGGCAACGACTTCGATCCCTTGCGAGGTCAAACCGTCAGTGCTCAAGCGGTTCGATTCATCGCCTCCGCCAAGGCGGCGGACGCGGTGAGTGCATCGACCGCCTACGCCACCCAATCGATCGAAATCCGAGATGCCGCGCTCTTCAACTACGCGATTTTTTATAACCTGGACATGGAGTTTCACCCCGGTCCGAACATGACGGTCGTTGGGCCGGTGCATTCGAATAATTCCTCTTATTTGACGGAGGGCGGAGGGCTCACCTTTACCGATACCATGACCACCGCGGGGAGTTTCATCATCGGCACCAAGAACAGCCCCGGCTCTCGCCCCAGTGGTCGAGATATCAAGTTTTCCACCGGCGTGGACGACGACGGAGACGGTCAAAACGATTTACTCACGGTCAATAACCCCAAAGTAAATGGGGTGTCCGTCGGCAGTTACGTGGACTCTCTTTTAAACACACGAGTGAGTTCCAAAAATTTCCGGGACGTCGCCTCGCAAGCATGGAACGGCTACGTCCAAGACAGTTCCCACGGCATCACGCGTCAAACGCCCCCCGGGGTCCTGACCGGCCCCCAAGCGCATGACTTGATCGAAGCGCCGGACGCCACCGGAACCGCTTCGGTGGAGGAGCAAAAGTTTTCGAACAAAGCCGGCCTCTATTTCGTGGTGGAACCCGGGGGTAACGTCACCACGTTTTTTAGTGCCACGGATGCCACGGCCTACAAGGCCGCCGCAAATCGGGCCACTTGGAAGGCGTCAAATCCAACCAAGATCATCACTCCTCCCTCCGGCTTGATTGAAAATCAACGCCGAATGTATGATTGGCGGGAACGTAAGTGGATCAACACCATTGACTTTGATCTCGGGGTGATGCGCACCGCGGTCCTAGCTGCCACGCCGGGATCCGCGGCAAATTTCAAAGTGGGCCCGAATGACTGGGATATCGACGATCCCGCCACAGACGGAAGATGGAACGGCATCATCTACGTCGATGTTGAATCGCCCGGCACAGGTTACGCGTCATCCGGAACTCGCTACAAAACATCCGCCACGACCACCGTCTCTCAAGGCGCCGGATCCGGCCAGCGCACCTCAGTGAGGTTGCTCAATGCATCCAAACTTCCGAATCGCCGGGCTGCGAATCCCGCCAACGCTTTTTTGCCGGAGGGTTTATCAGTCGCCACCAATGCCCCGGTTTACACCATTGGTCACTACAACGCCGACGGCGCGTTAGCCGGTGATTTGTCGGATATGACCACTCCCGAAGCCGACGAAGTCCCCGCGGCGATCATATCAGATGCGATCAGTGTTCTTTCTTCGGCGTGGGACCGCAAAGACTACGTGACCGGGCAAGTCGTCCCCCAAGGCGACATCACCAGCAACAGTTCATCGCGTCCCGGGGCCAGTAACACCGAGGTCTCAGCGGCCTTTCTCACTGGCATCGTAGCCACGACTGGCACCAACAATAGCCAATACTCCGGCGGAGTGGAAAACTACCCTCGATTCCACGAGAACTGGGGAGGCGATAGTCTCCGCTACCGCGGCTCCATCGTGGCGTTGTTCGAAAGCGAAATCGCCACCGGCACCTGGGCCGACAGTAAGTATGGTGCTCCGCGACGCGAATGGGGGTTCAATTCGATGTTCGGCAGTCAACGCCGCTACCCTCCCGGAACGCCGATTATTCGCACCTTCCGACGCATCG